>JBATTL010000242.1:0-6645 GCA_049670525.1 Thiohalocapsa sp.
CTTTAATGGTTTCCCACACTGCGCCGCACCACCTCCGCCGCTGACCGAGAACGCTGGCGGCGTGACTTTTGCTGGCTGTTTAAACAGTTTTCCCCGTTCGCCGCGTGTCGGTTTCCTCACACCGCCAACCTTGACCGATCGTGACTGCTGCATCGACACTCAGGGGGCCAGCGCCGCCTCGACTCCCAACGCGGTCACGAGAGCTGGACTCGTGATCGACGGGGCCGGCCGAGTTGTATGAAGAGGTCGTCGCCGATGCGCTGCTGGGACCGTCCCTCGATGAGACATCTGGCGGCACAGTGTTCAGGGTGCGCGTGGGAGCGGGCGAAGATTCGTACATCGATTTCATCAGCAGCGCGCGCGTTCGGGGCGGTGACGGTGCCCGCACCGTCTGTGCTGGCGCTCATGGCGCTGGGGCTAGGGCTCCTGAGCGTTCGGCGACGGATGATGTCTACTGCGCTGTCCGGACCCACCCGTCCTAAAGCGCACCGATAGCGGCGCGCCGCGACGTGGCGCTTATCGCCAGACCCTCGCTGCGGAACAGGCGTTGTTCGACGAAATCGGATTGTTCGCAATGCGCCGCCCCAGGGCTCGCAGCACGAGAACGCAACGAGAAAATCATGCCCACAGTCCGGGCAGCGGGCGCGGGCGCGGGCGAACCCGTACGCGAGGATGCCGCACTCATGGTAACGACGAAATTCGCGTTCGACACTGGCCGGCACGCGCTGCCCGTCCCAGTCGTCTTCACCCGCGCGTGCGAGATACACCTCCAGGTGCTGCTGGACGACTTGGTAGAGGGCGGTCTGCTCGGGATGGCGGCAGCAAGGACGGGGCAGGTCCGCATCCCTGTGACGCGACGGCCATGTCGGTATCCGGCTGGAATTCGGCGCTTGCCTTTGGCCTAATCCGACCTAAATGAACTGGCACAATATCCTACCCGCGGTTCAGAGACTGTATAAAAGGGCAGTCTCTCATTGTCTCCCGCCATCACTCCGTTATGATCGGCGATCAGGTCTGTATTTCATAGCCGCCGGCATCTTTCTCCTCGGCCTTGGTGTCGGCATTGGTGTGGACCGCCACTGGCTAGATACGGGCGGGATGGATGCCGGTCTGCCTGCGGGTGAAACAGCTGAGGAGCACGCCCGCAAGCACCTCGATCCCAATTACGTCTGTCCCATGCATCCCGACGTGGTCTCCAGGGAACCCGGCAGTTGCCCGATCTGTGGCATGGACCTGGTCAGGCGTGAGCCGGTCTCACAAACGGCGTCCAGCGACGACGGCTACCCCGGAGTTACCGTCGCTCCCGAGTTCATGCACAACTTCGGCGTTCGCACGGCAACCGTTGATCGCGGCACGGTCTCCCGCGACATCCTGGCGCTTGGCCGGGTATCCCGAATGCGGTCGCCCAGGGTCACGGATGTCACGCCCGGCATCAAGGGGAAAATCCTGTCGGTCAGCGACAAGGCGATCGGCGACAGCGTCAACGAGGGAGAACTGCTGTACTCCATGGATGCCCCGGCATGGCGCGGCCTGCAGCAGTCCTATCTTGATGCCTTGCAGGACGAGGACCCATCGCGTGCAAACCAGTTGCGGCAGCGATTGCAGTCGCTCGGTATGAAACCGGCGGCGCTCTCCTGGCTTGAGAGAGAGGGACAGGTTGAAGAAATACTCGACAAGCATGCACCGGTGGATGGAACCCTTGTCGAATGGCGCGCAGGGAAGGACGATCCGGTCGGGGCGGCCACGAGGGTCGTAAGCCTGGGCGAAGTGAACCTGATTCCCGTCGTCGTCAACCTGTTTGAGGGGCAGGGCGCCTGGATCGACCGGGGGCAGCGCGTCACGGTCAGGGTACCGGCGATGCCGGGTACCGAATACGAGGGACAGGTTGACCGCACGGACCGCGAGATCAATTTCAAAACCCGGACCCTGCCGGTGTATGTCAGTTTCAGCACTGCGGATCCCAGGCTGCGCTACGGCATGCTGGTGGAAGTCACCATTCACACCTCGGAGCGCGAGAAGGCACTGCGGATACCCCGCGAGGCACTGATCCAAACCGGTGAGGGTGATCGCGTCATTCTCTCACGGGGTGAGGGTCGCTTTCAGCCGGTTGCGGTCAAGCGGGGTCTCGAGAGCGGTGACTACATCGAGATCCTTTCCGGGGTTGAGGAGGGGCAGGAGGTCGTCGTTTCCGGGCAGTTCCTGATCGACTCGGAGAGTAGCCTGATGGCCGATTTCCGGCGCATGGAGACGGGGGATGACCGGTAGGCGTGTAGTGGCTTCATCCGCGATAGGTGTGGCGGAGGTTCATGCTTCCATCGCGAATGAATTCGCTTGTGCGCTTATGCCAGTCAGGTCGACTCACAGGCAGGAATAACCGGACGTGATCGCCGCCATCATCCGCTGGTCCATCCAGAACCGCCTGCTGGTGCTGCTGCTGGCACTGATACTCGCGGGCTGGGGCATCGCCTCGCTCAGGCTGATCCCGCTGGATGCGATTCCCGACCTTTCGGACGTGCAGGTCATCGTCAGGATCAGCTACCCGGGGCAAGCGCCCCAGGTGGTCGAGGACCAGATCACCTACCCGCTGTCCACGGCGCTGCTGGCCGTGCCGGGCGCGACCACGGTACGCGGCTACTCGTTCTTCGGCGATTCCTTTGTCTACGTGATCTTCGAGGATGGCACCGACATCTACTGGGCACGCTCGCGTGTGCTGGAATACCTCAGCCAGGTCAGCAGCCAGCTACCGCCGGATGTCCTGCCGGTCCTGGGACCGGATGCCACGGGGGTGGGCTGGATCTACCAATATGCGCTGGTGGACCGCTCGGGCCGGCATGATCTTGCCGGACTCCGGAGCCTGCAGGACTGGTTCCTGAAGTACGAATTGCAGACCGTGCCCGGCGTGGCGGAGGTGGCGACGGTCGGCGGTATGGTCAAGCAGTACCAGGTCGTGGTGGACCCGGACCTGCTGCGCACCTTTTCGCTGTCGGTCTCCGAGGTCAAACGGGCCCTGGTCGGGGCCAACCGCGAGACGGGCGGCTCGGTGATCGAGATGGGCGAAGCGGAGTACCTGGTGCGCTCGCGGGGTTATATCCGCGGCGAGGAAGACCTGCGCCTGGTCTCTCCCCTCTCAACCGGCAAGACCGGCACGCGCACCACCCTGGAGGCGATCGGCGAGGTGCGCACCGGCCCGCAGCAGCGTCGCGGCATCGCGGAACTCGACGGCGAGGGGGAGGTCGTCGGCGGTATCGTCGTCATGCGACACGGCGAGAATGCCCTGCAGACGATCGCGGCGGTACGCGAGAAGATCGATCAGCTGCGACCCTCGTTGCCCGAGGGGGTGGAAATCGTCGAGACCTATGACCGTTCCGCGCTCATCACGCGCGCCGTGAACACGCTCAACCATCGCCTGGTGGAGGAGTTCCTGGTCGTGGTGCTCGTGTGCGCGCTGTTCCTGTTACATTTCCGCTCCTCGCTGGTCATTCTCATCAGCCTGCCCATCGGTATCCTGACGGCCTTCCTGGTGATGAAGGCGCAGGGCATCAATGCCAACATCATGTCGCTGGGCGGCATCGCCATCGCCATCGGCGCCATGGTGGATGCGGCCATCGTCATGATCGAGAATGCGCACAAGCACCTGGAACATGCAGTCAAGGGCGAGAGCGGGCGGATCGCGGCCATCAAGGATGCCGCTATCGAGGTCGGGCCGCCACTGTTCTTCTCCCTGCTCATTATTACCCTGAGCTTCCTGCCCGTGTTTACCCTGGAGGCGCAGGAGGGGCGGCTGTTCACGCCGCTGGCCTTTACCAAGACCTACGCCATGGCCGCCGCCGCGGGCCTGTCAATCACGCTGGTGCCGGCGCTGATGGTGTTTCTCATCCGCGGTCGTATCCGCAGGGAGCGGGACAACCCCGTCAACCGCTGGCTGATCGACAGCTACCAGCCATTGATTGGCGCCGCCTTCCGGCGACCGGGGATGACGCTGGTGCTGATCCTGCTGCTGATGCTCTCCAGCCTCTGGCCGATCGGGCGGCTGGGCTCGGAATTCATGCCGGAACTGGACGAGGGCGACCTGCTCTACATGCCGGTTACCCTGCCGGGGATTTCCGTCGGTGAGGCCCGCGAACTCCTGCAGCAGACGGATCGCCTCATCCGGACCGTACCCGAGGTCGAGCGGGTGTTCGGCAAGGTCGGGCGGGCGGAGACGGCGACCGACCCCGCGCCGCTGACGATGATCGAGACCACCATCCGGCTGAAACCCCGTGAGCAGTGGCGGCCCGGCATGACGCTGGAGCAGCTGAAGGATGAACTCGATGCGCGCGTGAACGTGCCAAGCCTGAACAACGCCTGGCTGATGCCGATCAAGACCCGCATCGACATGCAGTCCACGGGCTTCAACACGCCCGTGGGTATCCGTATCGCCGGTCCCGATCTGGAAGTCATCGAGTCGATCGGCGAGGACGTCGAGCGTGTGCTGCATGATGTCGATGGTACCCATACAGTGTACTCTGAGCGCACGGCCAGTGCACGTTACCTGGATATCGAGATCGACCGCCACGCACTGACCCGCTACTCGACCTCGGTGGAGGAGATCCAGGAGATCATCAACCTGGCCGTTGGGGGGGCGAACGTCACCTACACCGTCGAGGGGCGCGAACGGTATCCCGTAAACCTGCGCTACCCGCGTCGCGTGCGCGATTCCATCGACAAGCTCAGGGAATTGCCCATCATCACGGAAAGCCAGGAGGAGTTTCGGCTGCGCGATGTGGCCGAGGTACGACTGATCGACGGGCCACCCGTGATCCGCAGTGAGAATGCACGCCTGAATGGTCGTGTCTATGTGACCATTAGCGGGCGTGACCTGGGCTCCTATGTCGACGATGCGCAAAAGGCCGTGGCCGAGGGTGTCAGCCCGCCGCCGGGCTATACCCTGACCTGGGCAGGGCAGTACGAGTATATGCAGCGCGCCGAAGAGCGGCTGGCATGGATCGTGCCGCTGACGCTGGTGATCATCCTACTGTTGCTGTATCTGAGCTTCCGCAACTTCATCCAGGCGCTGATGGTGATGGCCGCCGTCCCGCTCTCCCTGGTGGGCGGATTCTGGCTGGTCTACTGGCTGGGGTATGACCTGTCGGTGGCCGTGGCGGTGGGCTTTATCGCGCTGGCTGGTGTGGCGGCGGAGTTCGGCGTCGTGATGATGGTCTATCTCGATGAGGCGGTGAAACGCCACCACCCGGATACGCGCGCGAAACTCCGGGTCGCGCTGACCGAGGGCGCCGTGCAGCGCGTGCGGCCCAAGGCCATGACGGCTGCTGTCATTATTGCCGGCCTGTTGCCCATCATGCTTGGCACGGGTACGGGCTCGGAGGTCATGCGCCGTGTTGCCGCACCGATGGTCGGCGGCATGGTCACAGCGCCGCTTGTTTCGATGCTGCTGATCCCAGTGCTCTACCTCTGGTGGAAAGGGCGGGGCATGGCGCTGGAGTGACGCTGGGCGCCGGCGCCTGGAGGAAGCGGATCTGGCCGTCTTCGAATCTTTTTGGCTTGGTGAAGCATGAAGCTGCTTCTGGTTACCTATGTCTTTCTATGGTGGCACGATCAGCCTGAACGCCTTACGGATACCGCTCATGATGCCATATGCGATCTGGGCAAAGATGTCTTTCTCAGTGTCGTAAACGGCTGGTAGATGCAGATTAAGACGCATCTTTGTAAGCTGACTCTTCCGAAGTCGCCGATTTGACCGATTGCTTGCTGCTCAGGCCCATCATCAGGGGTTGATCCTGATGACACAGGATCCGAAGCTCTCAGCGTACGCTGTGCCTAAGCTCTGGTAGCAGGAGACATCACTCAGAAGACCTCGAATTCCCGCACGTCATACGGCGCCAAGGGAAACGAGAGGGTGCGTGGTCCTCATAGCAGCCGTCCGCAGCCTGTCATCAGCAATGCTGTTGATCGAAGCGGTAAGGCGCTGTGGTAAGGCGCTGTATGCTCGTGGCATAATTAGGCCAACCTGATGGTACCTGTGAGCAGATGAGGACACAGCATGTATAACACCATCCTCTTGGCCGCAGCGCTCCAGGAGTGGAAACGTTATAGCGCGCATGCACTTGCCGCCAGAGAAATGGCGGCCGCCCTGGCGAGAGGGACGTCGAGGTGCGTGCACGTTTTGAGTGCCTACGAATACGAACTTATCCAGGGCATAGAGGCACCCATCAGCATTATCAACAAGCGGCGTCGAGAGCAACGGCATCAGACCGAGTTAATCATGCAGGGCATAGTCGACGCCTACATTGCGCCTCTTCAAGACGAGGGGCTCAGGGTCGAAACCATCTTACGCGTTGGGACCCCATGGGACGTGATCGTGGATGTTGCCACTAGTATCGGGGCTGATCTGTTAATTATGGGAAGCCACAGTAAACGGGGTCTATTCGATATTGCGCTCGGCGGGACAGCTCAGCACGTGAGCAAACGTGCACCCTGCCAGGTTGTGATGGTGTCCCCTGCTCCACGTGCGAAGTCCCCGAGCCCAGACGCGATGGGATAGGCTCTAGGCGAACAGGTTGTCAACTGGCATGGGCCATCCAGGTAGTGCCGGTTCGGTTTCAGCAGTCTCGCCCCGACGATAGACAGTAGGATGCTCCGGATCGT
>JBATTL010000243.1:0-2097 GCA_049670525.1 Thiohalocapsa sp.
CGCTCCTGGGGCTCCTGAGCTGGCGGCGCCATAGTGGGAGCGACCGCCGCGAGTTTCGGCAGCGCCAGCAGAATTTTTTGCTTTTGCGGCGGATAGCAAAGGCCCGCATCGGCGCAGCCTTGGGAGGAGGCCTGGATCTCGACGATGTCGCCCGCGTTGGCGGTCCGTTCGATGGGTAGCCGCGCCTCAACCCGATCGCGATAGATCTCTACCTCGCCGAAAAATTCGTCGTGCTTGGTTTCAGCCGATGGCAGACGAGCTCGATCGGTTTCGATGCCAGGCGTCTGGCTGGCGAAGCGGAACTTGCTTTGGTACATGTAATAGCCGGGCTCGATGTCCCAGCTCACCACGACAGCGTCTTCATCCGCTGCCTCCCCGGAGATGCGGAAGGCCTGATCCGGTTGCAGGAATTCCTCTTCGGCGTTTGCGGGAGACGGGGGCAGCGACAGCGCCAGGGCGGTCATGGCCGCAGTCAGCGTTGCCAGCAGGGTCGCGGGAAGCGCGAGCACCGGCTGGCGCGTGGACCTGGCCGGGGCGCTATGCAAAAATCTGATCGCGTCGAGTGACATCAGTCTTGTTTCGTCGTGCATTTACGGACCCACTCCATATAGCTGTCGAGTCCCGCGACGATGGGGTAGGCGATGACCTCCGGCACGTCGTAGGGGTGTTCTCTTTCGATGTACGCCACAACTTCCGCGGTTCGCCCTTTCGTGGTCTTGATCAGCATCAGCACCTCGTTGTCCTTGACGACCGCGCCCTCCCATCGGTAGATGGAGACCACCCCAGGTAGGATGTTGACGCACGCGGCGAGACCTTCATGGACCAGTGACTCGCCGAGATGCTCAGCTGTTGCTTGGTCGGGACAGGTGCAGAGGGCGACCTGGACTGTGGCGGGCATTGCATCGTCTCCGGCGACGAAGGTTGCGGCAACTGGGCCGGGGACAAGGGTTCGGCCGAGCGGGGTGGCCTAGGTTACCGGAATCCCATCGGCGCGGTCGTTGACGATTGAATCGAACAAATCCGGACAGATCTTCCGGAAAATCCGGGCGTCCCGGCAAGCCGCAACCGCCCCTCTACACGAGACCGACAGAATGCTGCTGTTCCTTCTGATATTCGTCGCCGCGCCCCTGATCGAGCTCTTTTTTCTGATCCAGGTGGGATCGGTCATCGGCGCGCTCCCGACGATTGCCTTATCCATATTGACTGCCGTGATCGGCGGAGCCTTGGTGCGGATGCAGGGCTTGGCGGTGTTGATGCGCGTGCGGGAGATGCTCGATCGCAACGAAACCCCGGCGCTGGAGTTGCTCGACGGCGCCGTGCTGTTGGTCTGCGGCTTCGCGCTGTTGCTGCCGGGATTCGTCACCGATGCCGTCGGCTTCTTGCTGCTCATCCCACCGCTGCGCCACGCCCTGATCAAGCGCTATATCCAGGTCGTCCCGGTGCGGCCGCACCCTGGCCGTGGTGGTAGCGATCATCCTCGCGTGATCGAAGGGGAGTATCGGCGCGACGACGACTGACGCCCGGTCGTTCACCCGGTCATGAAATCCAACGACCTGGGTACGATGGTTCCTGCGACGCTGGCCCCCGCCAGCTCCGCTGCGGTTCGGCTCCTAAGGCGGCCGTCGACCTGTCTTTGCCGCTCCGGTGTCCCCCGCGACGCTGCTCCATTCGTGCAACGATTTCAGCTTTCGGGCCATTTCGCCCTTGACAGTGCAGAGTCCGCCTCTATTATTAGCACTCGCCAAGCATGAGTGCTAACAC
This sequence comes from Thiohalocapsa sp., assembly GCA_049670525.1. Classification (GTDB taxonomy): domain Bacteria; phylum Pseudomonadota; class Gammaproteobacteria; order Chromatiales; family Chromatiaceae; genus Thiohalocapsa. Next base: position 1,762 of record JBATTL010000243.1, read on the forward strand.
CTGAGCCGAATGCTCGGGCATCGCAAAATCCACTGCTAACCTGAACTGAGGAACAAAACCCATGAATATCCGTCCTTTACATGATCGCGTAGTGGTTCGCCGCATGGAGGAGGAGCGCACCTCAGCCGGCGGCATCGTCATTCCGGACTCCGCCACCGAAAAGCCAATCCAGGGCGAAGTTATTGCGGTCGGTAACGGCAAAATCATGGACAACGGCGACAGTCGAGGTCTCGACGTCAAAGTCGGCGACCGGGTCCTGTTCGGCAAGTATTCCGGCACCGAGGTGAAGATCGGCGGCGAAGATCTCCTCGTGATGCGTGAAGACGACATCATGGG
>JBATTL010000244.1:0-3115 GCA_049670525.1 Thiohalocapsa sp.
GTACCCAACCAGCTTGGCACGAGCGGTGTGCCGCCTCCTTGGCCGCCGAATGCGCTGGACGTGCCCATCAGCGTGGCCCTTGGCGCGTGCTCAACACGCCGTCCGCAGCAGCCTTCAGCATGGTGCCGCCGTCCTTCCCCCATAGCTGGAGGAGGCGTTCAAACCGTCGCGCCTGGTCGGCATCCTTTAAGACGCCCTCCCAGCCACTGCACGCCCATGGACCCAAACGGTCTTGCGGGAGGGCTTCGAGGAAGTCGACGAGATTCCCCTGAAGGGCGGGATGCGCCTTGACGAGGACCGTCAAGCCATCCGAACCGGGCGGCTCGACGTCGAAGCTGTCGCCACCGACGATACGGCCGCGCACCGCTTCGAAGACCTGGGCGGCTTCCGGCGGGGCGAGCCGCTTCAGATCGCTTTCGAGACCCTGGACCGAGAATTTTCCGCCAAAGAGCTGCTCGACGACGGTGGCCAGATGCCCGAGCACCGAGGCCGCCCCGAAATAATCCTTCCGGTCCTTGGCGACGAACAAATAGGGGCGGAGATCGTCGTCGCCTATCTTGGTCGACACCGCGGCCCAAGCCTTTATGGCGGGAGACGAGAGCCACTCCCTCAACAGGGCACTCTTGGCCGTTTTCGAGGCCACTAGCTTGGGCGTGGGTTTGGCCGCGTCATCGCCCTTGCCGGCAGGCGTCTTGACCGGCTCGGCTGCAGCCGCGTCGGCTTCCTTTCCGGTCGCGGAGGCCTCGAGCGCTGATAGATCGAGACACTTCCCATCCGGCGCGGCGGCTGCGGCGGCGGCGATCTGATCAAACAGGCGCGGCAGGAATCGCTCGGCGAGCATCAGCTTAGCGAGAACGGGCAGCTTGACATCATCTCCGAAGCCGCGTGCTTCCGCCGTTTGTTGCCGCAGAACGAGAGTGTTGAGAAATCTCTTGATTTGGCGAGGGTTTCCCTTGGTTCCGCTGGCAAGGATCGGCCCGATCTGATCGCTGAGCGTCAGCGCATTATTTGCTCGTGAGGCCTTGTCTCCGAGTGCCTCTCTCACTGTCGCCGCATCGAGCGCACCAGATGTCCATGGTCGCTTCAGCCGCAGGCGGGCGACACTGATCAAGTGGTTGAACGCCGGATCGTCGTCGCCAAGATCTGCGCCCACGAGAAGGAGGGCCACATAGATACGCGTCTCCGTGTCGCCGAGGGCCGGGATGCGGAAGGGCACCTGGATAAGCTTTTCCAGGTAGTTTCGGGCATAAGTCTGCGGCCCGGTCGTGTCCGGCAGGTCGGGAAAATGCTTGCGCACCGCATATTCGATCATCGCTTCATCGGCAGCGACGACGAACGCGGTGCGCGACGTGAAGACGAAGAGACGGACGGCTTCGAGCGTCTCGATAGCCGTGTCGGGAAGGCAGCGGTCGAGGTCGTCGATGAGGACGACCAACTGTTCCACGCCAGCCTTTTCCAGAAGATCGTCAAACGCCTTGCGGAAGGCGTTGATCTCCTCCGGCACGTTGGTCGAGGCGCTCTCGCTCGCCGGGTTCAACAGCCCCTTCACGCCGTCGATGGCGGCCACGACATTGTCTTTGGTTGCAAGCTCTGCCGGATCGGCGAGAAACCCTTCAAGCGTGCCGACGATGGCTTGGATCTGGTCAGGCGTCGGGGTGCCAGTGAAAGCGGTGAGCGCCAAACCGCCCGCCTTTTTCGCGACTTTGAGCCAGTCGATCCGACGGAAGACATCGTTCACCGCTTCGCCAGCGTTGGTCAGCGCGGGGCGCTTCTCGATCAAGCCAGTGACAATGCCCTCGATAAGCGCGATTTTAGCGTCTTCGAAACCTTGGAAACGCCACCCGTTGAATTTGAGGCACAGGACTTTCGCTTCGCCTTCGAAACCGGCCTCGATCATCTCCAGCACGCTCGATTTGCCGGCGCCCCAATCGCCATGGACACCGACGGTCACTGGCTGATCCGGCCGGTCGCGAAGAAGCTTGGTGATCGTCGTAGCGATCGCCTCGTTGTTGAGGAGGTCGACCTTGGTCTCATTATCGGTCAGAATCATCTCGCGACCACCTTGCATGTCGGTTATTGCTTGCGCTGACGTCCGTGTCGCGAACTATCGCGTGTATGGTTTGGCATTGTGCGTCCAACTCAACACGAGGCGACCCTTGTCAACGCCTGCTTCTCGGATAGACCGGACGCTCGGCATGAATTTCTGAGCGGCATGAGTGGGTCGCTATGTTAAAGTTGCCAGCTATGTAAAACGCGGCCAGGCTGTCCTCCCAAGATACTGTTTTTGAAACGTTTTCCGGAGATGAGCGGCGATCGAACTTCACATAGTTCTGCGCTTTGCTGAGAGGCGCCAGCCTCTTCACGAGGCCGCGATGATCCCTGCATGGCGACTTCCCGGCCGACCGATGCGCCAGCTGCGTTGTGATCTTGCGGCACGTCGTCGCCGGTGTCGTACAGCCGACCAAGTTTAAACTGTGCCTCTGCGTTTCCAGACGTTACGGCCGCTCCCAGGCCGCCTTGGTCAGCGACATCCTCGAAGCCAGTCCATTCGCTATCGACGACGGTGAACCTCTGGTGGTTTTCTGTTCTGTCCTCTTGTTTGGCGGTAGCTAGCGTCTGCACGGGCTCCGATCCAGATAGCCGTGCTTGTCCAGCAGGTGAAAGTTGTATGTCCTGAGAAAGTTCGCTCTTAGACGCAACGGGAATCGTCATCGAACCCCAGATGCCAATGCCAGCGAAAAATGCCCCAACAATAAGCCACCAGTATTCCATCGACCGGCTGCATGGTCTTCGAAACACAAGTCGATATAGTCGATACAGAAAAGAGGAGTAGAAAGCCCCACAGGGCGAAGCCGATTGCGCTACCAACATAGCCCGCATAGACAAGACCGGTCCCAGCAAAGGAAGCCTCTGCCGGGATTCCGTGCAGTAGATACAGCGAAACCAGAAGCAGTAACGGAGCCAGCAAGACTGCGACTAGAAAGATTGCGATAGCGGGGACTGGTTTTCCTTCGTTATCGGTTTGTGTCCTTTTCGAAGTCTGTTCAGTAATGACTTCCATAGAGATCTCGGTTAGCGGGAACAACAATCTTCAACGCTAGTTGTGCCCTAGCGT
>JBATTL010000245.1:0-1946 GCA_049670525.1 Thiohalocapsa sp.
TCACAAGGCTTCATCGTCAAGGGCGCCGGGTGGCATTGCCGCGTTCACCCGCTGCGTCTGGATCTGGCGACTGCATTGGAGCGGCTACCCTTCCCGGATGGGGGTCTGGTCACGGCCTCCGCGCTGCTTGATCTGGTCTCCGCGCACTGGCTCGACGCTCTGCTAAACCGCTGCCGCGAGACGCGCTGCCAACTGCTTTTCGCGCTGAGCTACGACGGCCGCTGCGCACTGACACCTTCCCACGCCGACGACGCCACGCTGATCGACATCGTCAATCGCCACCAGCGCACCGACAAGGGCTTCGGTCCGGCCTTGGGCCCTGACGCCGCGGCCCATGCCCAGACTCGATGCCAGAGCCTGGGCTACCAAACGATGAGCGCGACCAGCGATTGGCGGGTCGGTGGGGACCAACCAAGGCTGCAACGGACATTGATCAGCGGCTGGCGCCGGGTGGCGCTGGAGCTCGAGCCGGCTCGTTCGGATCGCATCGACCGCTGGTACCTTGCCCACGAGCGCTTAGTCGACGACGGCCGGTTGCTCATGACGGTGGGGCATCGCGACTTGCTTGCGACCCTCTGATCAGAAAGCCTGGAGGTCGTGCCGACAACGGACCCATGGGGAGATGCGGCAGGTCGCCGATCTGCTGGACAGCAAACGCCTGCACAAGGAGAGCGCGCCGATCGTTCGCACTTCGACCACGGTGCACGCCGATGCGACCCACATGGGACTGCTGGCCGGATCGAGGCGAGCGGCACCAAGCTGTTGCAAGGCACCTGTTTCTACAACCACTGTGCCCGCGAGATCGACGAGGCCAACGGCTGGAAGCGGCCGCTCAGCAAGTCTACAAAGGTCGTGAACATCCTGGGCGGATATGGCTATCGTCCGGCGCTTGCCGACATGACGCTCGGGGACCGTTTCGATGAGGGCGACATCACGCAACTGATCTGGACCGGCAATCAGGTTATCGTCGATCCGGCGCATGGTGCGGTAACGGTGGCGCCGGGAGCGCAGAGTCTCCGCGCCACCAAAACTCCAGCAGGTTGCTAGGCCGATTCCTTGGGATCGTCGTGCGGAGGATCGCAGTCTTTCCCGTCCTTCGGCTTGCGCGGCTTGGCGACGTCCTGCGGGCGCGGTGGCGGCTGGGTCCGAGCAGCACGCACTGCGGCCGGCGGCTTGGGCGGTGCAGGCAGCGTTTCACGGACGCGGATCTCGCTGGGCGTGATGCTCTCCACTTCCAGCGACGGCGACAGGCCGTCCGCGGTCAACACCGTGTAGGCTGCGCGCACGTCGAGCGCGACCGGGCTGTCGATCACCAGCATGCCTAGCGTGACCGGAAGCGTGCCGGAGGTTGGCGCTCCCAGAAGCATGGCATTGACGCTGCAGCAGTCGATGGTGGTGGCCGCATGAGGCGCTACGGTGATCCGGTCGCGGGCGCGGGTGCCCGCATCCTCCGGCCAGCGCCCCGACACGGCGCCGGAGAAAGTCGTCGGGACGATGCTTTGTACGACCGGCGCTTCCTTGTCGCTGCCGTTGAAGAGCGTGATCGCGGTGCTGTACCGGCCGGCGCCCAGGGACGCGCAGTGACAGCAGTCGTCCGACTGTTGGCCGCAGAGCAGCTTGGCGGCATAACGGTAGTGGATGCGGTCGCGCACGGGAGGCGTCAGGACGACGGGATCACGCTCCGGCTGGGTCACAGACAGGCCCGGCGGATCTTCGCTTTCCGGATCGCAGTCGAGGTCCTGCCGATAGCGTCCGTTGCCCAGGTCGTTGATGCCGCCGACCGCCGTGCAGCCGGGCAGCGGCGTCACGGTGAAGCCATCACTTGCACCGGGGCCGGCACCGGGGCCGACAAGATTGCCGTAACGGTCCTGCGGCGTGAAGGTCACGCGCACCCGGTCGCCGCCGGGTCCGGAGCCGAGCGGCTCCAGCTCGACGGGGGTGGAGTC
>JBATTL010000246.1:0-41005 GCA_049670525.1 Thiohalocapsa sp.
TCTCCGGGCTGTTCCTACTGCTTTACGGACTGTTCCGCTTCAGCGTCGAATTCGTCCGCCTGCCGGACGCCCACATTGGCTATCTCGCCTTCGACTGGGTCACCATGGGCCAAGTCCTGACGCTGCCGATGATCATCGCCGGCGCGCTGCTGCTCAGCCTAGCCTACAGGCCCGATCGCCGGTAATCGCCTCCTAACGCGTCGGTCCCGCGACCCTGCCCCTCTTCGTAAGGACACAGAGGTTGCGGGTCTTGTCCGTCGGCACAAGGGCAGAGAGCGTGTCGGAATCAGACCTGGCCTCGAGAAAACGATGATCCCGCACGAGCAACAAATCGACCGCTGTCGGACCGAGCCACACTTTCAGCCGATGTGCGTCTTGCGCTAATCGCGGAGCCACGCACGATTTTGACTTGCCGTGCAGTACGCACGGAAACCACTCCGCAGCTTCGCGCACCCAAGGGCGATTTTTGCGGGCGCTCGGCCTCAATCGGATTTTCGATGCTCCGGAGCTGCCGCGTTCGCTGGTGCGCGATGCGGGCGATGTCGCGCCTTTTCGCGAGGGAGGCGACAATCGGGAGGTCTGTCCGCCCCCACGCCTGCTCCCAACCGGAGCGGGTATGGAGACGAAGACCCTGGGAGACTGGATCAGGCGGGCATTCAGGAACGCTTGTTCAGCCAGTTGCCGATTGCGGGCGTGACCTCTTTCTGTGCCTTGCCGCTGACATAGATTCCGATGTGGCCGCCTGGGAAGGCAAGCTCGGTGTAATCCTTGCTGCCGGTCATACCTTTCATGGCCTTGGATGCATCCGGCGGCACCAGGTGGTCCTGTAGCGCATAGATGTTCAGCACTGGGCAGGTGATCTGCTTCAGGTCCACCAGGTCGCCGCCAACCTTTGCGGTGCCGTTGATGAAGCCATTCTCCTGATAGAAGGTCTTCAAGAACTCGCGGAATGCCTCGCCGGCCTGGTCCGGGCTGTCGAAGATCCATTTCTCCATGCGCAGGAAATTCTTGACCTTCTCCGGATCGTCGAGCAGGTCGACCATGTTGATGTATTTCTGGCCGGTTAGGCTGAACGGCTTAAGCGACAGGAAGGTCCAGTTCAGCAGTTCGCCGGGGATGTTGCCCACGGTATCCACGGCCAAGTCCACATCAATGTGCTGAACCCAGGCGGAGAGAAGATTGTCCGGCGTCTTGAAGTCCACCGGCGTGACCATGGTCACCAGGTTGTTCACCTTATCCGGATGCAAGGCCGAGTACATCAGACTGAAGGCACCGCCCTGACAGATCCCGAGGACGTTGACCTTATCGACACCGTGCGTCTCGCACATGTGGTCGACGCAACGGTCGATGTAGCCGTTGATGTAGTCGTCCAGGGTCAAGGAGCAGTCGGCCTGATCCGGGTAACCCCAATCAATCAGGTACACATCCTGACCGGTCGCAAGCAGGCCCTTGATCGTCGAACGATTCTCCTGGATGTCCGTCATATAGGGCCGATTGACCAGCGCATAGATGACGAGCAACGGCACGGACTGTTGCTTGACGGCGGCCGGACGCTGATAGCGATAGAGCACCAGCTTGTCTTCGGCATAGACGGCATCTTTGGGCGTTACGCCGGTGTCGATGGCATCTGCATTGAGCAGATTCTCCATGCCCTTGCCCAACTTACGGCTGTAGTCGAGCATTTCCTCGCTGAGCTTGTCGGGACGGATATCAATGGGAAACAAGGCAGTATCCTCGTGGTGGAATCAAGTATTCGATGGGCGCGGGGCCGATGCAACGGCATCGCCGAATGCGTGCCGACGGGAATCAGCGCTGCGGCTTGGCCGACGCGCTGGAACCCGAAGACTCGGACAGATCAGTTGGAAGCCGGCTTAGTCGGGGCTTTGGCCGCCGTCTTCTTGCGCAACGGAGCCTTTTTCGCGGCCTGGTCAGCGGCTGCCGAAGACCGGGTCACCGCTGGCGCGGCGCTTCGTGGCCGCGCACTACCACCGGGCAGATGGGCAATACGGCGTTTGATGCTCTCAAGGTCGTGGCGCAGCTTTTTGTTTTCGCGACGTGTCTCCTGCAACCGATCCTGCAGCGTGCGCAGTTCGCTGCGGGTGGGCATGTTCATCGCGCCCAGATTCTCGTCGACCATGATCGACATGCGCTTTTTCAATGCCATCTGCGCATTGACCAGACCGCCGCTAATTCGAGCGTACTCTTCCGTGCTGACCTCTTCCGCGTAGACGGCCTCGCAACACATCACCCAGTTGTCATATAGGGTGCGCGCAGAATCGATGGTCGTGCCGCTATCGGAGTGCTGCTGAATGTAGCTGCGCATCCGGTCGACGGACTTGACGCCGAGCTTGCTGAAGAAGCCCATGTACTTCTGGGCCGCCTGCTGATACTCCATGATGCGGCGCGTCAGATCCTGGTATTGGGCCTGCTCCTCGCGGCCGTAACCAAGCCCCGGAGCAGACAAGATCTTATTCATGCCGTCCTTGACCTGATCGTGGGGCATATTGCGCAACAGATCGCCCGGCATCATCGGCGACATCGACGACATCATGCGCTGCCAGTTGTCCATCGGCATTTCCCAAAATCCAAGCATCCGCTGCAAAGATCCATCGCCACCAGTCAGACCGCCGGCAAAGGCCTTCTGCATGTCGTCGAATGTCTTGTTCAGCATCGCCCAGCCGTTGCCAGCCGCGTCGGCGTTGCCCGCCAGATTGGGGAGGCCTCGGGTGAAGTGCTCCACCGCGCCGAAGTAGGCCTTGCCCTGATCCATCAGATGGGTCATGAAGTTCTTGGCGGGGTCGGAAGCTCCGGGCGATAGTGCCTGCCACCATTGATTCATGGCCGATTCCCAGGGGGCCGATCCCCATAGGCCAGGGTTGGACGTGTCCATGCCGACCGCCTTTCGGCCCATTTCGGTCAGGTTTTCCCAGTATTTCTGCTGCAGTTTCAGCCAATCGTCGTTGAATAGGGTGCTATTGCTCATGGTGTTCTCGCGACAGAGACTCTCCTCGGGTGGTTATTCACAAAAGCTAACACGGAAATTTGTGCACTGCAACAAAAGGGATTAGACTGGGTAAACATAGTGTCCGTTCAAGCTGTTGATACAGGTTTCGCCCATGGAAGTTTGCCGGGCGAATTGGGCGCACAGGATTCGGAAACAGTCTTCTAGGGCGTGGTAGTGGCAGAGGAGCGGCCCTGAAATCGGCACCGACGGTTAAGGCCGGTTCCCCGGCGCGGCGCCGAATGCTCCGACGGGATCGGGGTAGGGCCGAAATCCTGTCCCGGCGCTTTCGCAAGGCATCGCGACCGTTAGCGCGCCGCCCGCGGATGGAAAACGTAAAACCTAGCGCGCCGCCCGCGGATGGAAAACGTAAAACCCATGAATCGGCCCGGTTACAGTTGCACGGATATCATCCAGCCTGGATGTTCAGTCATGCCCAGTGATCGCATTATTAAGAAGTACCCAAATCGGCGCCTATACGACACCGAACTCAGCCGCTATATCACCCTGATGGATGTGCGCGAGTTGGTCATGAAAGGCACGCCGTTTCGGGTCCTCGACACGGCTAATGACGCCGATCTAACCCGGTCCATCCTGTTGCAGATCATGCTCGAAGAGGAGACCGGCGGTGAGCCGCTTTTCACGGCCCCCATGCTGGCGCAGATCATCCGTTTCTATGGCGGAACGCTGCACGGTGTCTTTGCGCGCTACCTCGAACAGTCGCTCAACTCGTTCTCCGAACACCAAAAACAGATGGTCGAGGCCTGGGGCGACGCCCCTTTCGACGCCCTGGGCCGCATGACTCAGCATCACATGGAGTTGTGGGCCGAGGCCCACACAAAGCTCCTGCGCGTTGCTGGTTTCAACCTCGCCAAAAGCGAAGCCGAGCATACTGAGGATATCGGCGAGCCGAAAAGAGGCGACTGACTTCGGTTTGCGACCCCGGCCCAACGCTCAGTCCAATCCTGAATCGCCTTGGGAAACGCTGCGCGAAATAGCCTCCAGATACTCACGGGCCGCTGCGGCATCACGCACGATCTGCAGTTTCAGCACGTCGAAGGATTCGAAACGCTGTTCTTCCCTCAGCTTGAGTCGAAATTCGACGTCCAGGTGACGGCCATAGAGATCGCCGTCGAAGTCGAAGAGATGCACTTCAAGACGCGGTTCTGTGCCGCCGAACGTTGGGCGCTTTCCAACATTGGCGACCCCTGGCATCGGACCCTCCGCGATGCCGCGCACCAGTACTGCATAGACGCCAGTCACCGGACTCACGCGGCGGTGCAGGTGAATGTTCGCGGTCGGGAAGCCGATGGTACGCCCACGCTCGTCACCATGGGCGACACGCCCGCAAATGCGATACGGCCGACCGAGCAGGTAACGCGCCTGGTCTAACTCGCCGCGAGCCAACGCCTCGCGGATACGCGTGCTGCTGACACGTTCCTCAGCATGCTTGATTGTATAGAGGTTCTCCACCTCAATACCCTGCTTGGCGCCGACGGAGCGCAGCAGTTGAAAATCGCCCGTTCGGTTGTGACCGAAGCGAAAATCGTCGCCAACGAGGAGAAACCGCACGCCCAGACCACGGACCAACAGCCGGTCCACAAAGGCGGGTGCGGCCATGGCAGCGAGCCTTGGCCCAAACTCCAGCAGCATGATTCGATTGATCCCGTCATCGGCGATGGCGGCGACCTTCTCGCGCAACCGGGTGAGCCGTGCGGGCGCGCTGTCGGGAGCGAAGAACTCCATTGGCTGGGGTTCAAAGGTGATGACGGCAGCGGGTAGCCCAAGCGCCTGTCCCCGCTCCAATAGACGCTGAAACACGGCGCGATGCCCGATATGCACGCCGTCGAAATTGCCGATTGTGGCAACGCAGCCGCGATCCCGGTCGCGCAGGTTATGCAGGCCTCGAATCAGCCTCATCGCGGTTCGACTCCGAGCAAAAGGCTGGGATTATAGAGTGCGTGCGTGGCCACGGACGATTGCAATGCGTCGATTCTGGGCAAACCGCGCCGACGCCAACGAGTCGCCGCCGTGACGATCTGTCGAGATCTCAATCAGACCGCGCCAGCGTTGCAAACAACGTTCGCGGGCGGAGCCCAAGAACCAGCAACGCGACCGCGTAGAGCAACATCCCCGACGTGATCAGCATCCCGAGCCGCAGGACACGTGCGCCCGTATCCATATCCAACCAGAGCGCCGTTGGGCCGCTCAGCGTCCAGAGCTCGACCCCCAGAATAAGACTGGCCGTGCCTGCCTGGAACAGCAAGCCGAGCCATCCGGCGGCCGGCACATAGATGCGGCGGCGGATCAAGGTCCATAGCAATAGCGCCGCGTTGACCAGCGCCCCGAGCACCGTTGCCAAGGCCAGTCCGGCGTGACCCAGCGGAAACATCAGCGCCAAACTCAACACCAGGTTCGACATGAGCGCGATGGCGGCAATGCGCACCGGGGTCTTCGTCTCATGCCGGCTGTAATAGCCAGGGACCAAGACCTTCACGGCCATGAACGCGACCAACCCGGCGGAGTAGGCCATCAGGCTAAGTTCTGCCATGCGCACGTCCTGGGGGCCGAATGCACCGGAGTGGAACAGGGTCGCAAGCATGGGGCCGGCAAGCACGAAGAGACCGACTGCCGCAGGCAGGCCCAGCAGCAACACCCAGCGCAGGCCCCAATCCAGGGTTCGGGAGAAGGCAGCGCCAGATCCGTCGCCGCCCTGGTTCTTCGTATGCTGTCGAGCCAGCTGCGGCATGATGACCGTGCCGATAGCGACACCGAGAATACCGAGGGGAAACTCCATCAGCCGGTCGGAGTAATAGAGCCACGAAATACTGCCGGTCGCCAGGAACGAGGCCAGCAGCGTGTCGATCAGCAAACTGAGTTGGGCCACCGAAACACCAAACAGCGCCGGCAGCATCAACCGGCCAATCCGGCGTACAGCGGGATCGCGAGGCGCGAAACGCGGACGTGGCAATAGACGCAAACGAGCCAGAAACGGAAGCTGGAACAGCACCTGCGCGACACCCGCGATCAAGACACCCCAGGCCAGCGCCATAATGGGCTCCTGCATCCGCGGTGCCAGCCATAGCGCGCAACCAATTAACACGACATTGAGCAGCACTGGCGTAAACGCGGGCACCCCGAAACGCTCATGGGTGTTCAGGATGCCGCCGGCGAACGCGGTGAGTCCGATAAACAACAAATACGGAAACACCAGGCGCAGCATATCTGTCGCCAACGCCTGCTGACCAGCGTGCGCGGCGAAACCCGGGGCGAACAACAGAATCAGAAACGGTGCCGCCAATACGCCGAGCACCGTGATCGCCAGCAGCGCTAGGCCAAGGGTGCCCGCGACATCATCGACGAAACGCTTTAGCGCGTCAGGTCCACGATTGCGTCGGTAGTCGCTCAGGACCGGGACAAGGGCGGCGGAAAAGGCGCCCTCGGCGAACAAGCGGCGCATCAGATTAGGCACCTTGAAGGCAACGAAAAACGCATCGGTCGCGGCATCGGCCCCGAACACGCGCGCGACGATCATGTCCCGGACGAAGCCGAGTATGCGCGACAGCAGCGTATTGCCACCTACCTTTGCGAGAGAATCGATCAGGGATGCCACGGCTGCCCCTAACAAAAGACCCATGTTTAGACACCGAACGACCAGATCAAGTCGCGTTGACTCAAGTGGGACGGTCCAACAACATTGACAAGACGTGCGAAAACATGGATGCTGCCGGGTTTGCTGCCGTCATTTCTCGGCGCCGCAAGTTTCAAACCGGCCGTCGCGATCAGAAGCGGCCATCTGAAGACAGTTGGGAGACTACCATTGGCCAACTCCGCACAAGCCCGCAAGCGTGCCCGCCAGGCGGAAACACATCGTCAGCGCAACGCCGCGCAGCGCAGCACCTTCCGCACCGCCATCAAAAAGGTGCTCAATGCAATCCGCGCCGGTGACAAAACCGCCGCGACCGAGGCGTACAAGGCCGCCGTGCCGATTATTGACAAGTCTGCCGGGAAGGGGCTGTTGCACGCAAACAAGGCCGCTCGTCACAAGAGTCGCCTGAATGCCCATGTCAAGGCACTGCCCTGATTTCGTGACGGCGATCGGCACTGGTCGGGCGGATGGACGGTAGCGGCACCACCCCATACGTCCGATGGTCGTCTAGACCGGAGCATCCCCGTAAGCCGGCCGAGCAGCCGGCTTTTTCATGTCCTGCGCTCCCACGGTGATGCCCGCCGAGCACGCTGCCGGCGACGAAGAACGCGACAGCAATTATAACTGCCGCTGGCACCTCTTGCCGTAGTCATTCAAAATGCCCGCATCCGGGTCTCGCCGCCCCCGGGAACAACGCGAGTCGGTGTATTCAGGAGACAATTCCAGTGAGTAACCTTGTCGTCATTTCCTTTCCCGAAGAGCACCTTGCATTCGAGATGCGTGCGGAGCTTGCGAAGTTGCAAAAAGAGTATTTGATCGACATGGAAGATGTCGTCGTCGTGACAAAGGACGACAAAGGCAAGGTCAAGTTGCACCAGGCCGTGAGTCTGACCGCCATGGGTGCCGTCGGTGGCGGTTTCTGGGGCATGCTGATCGGCATGCTGTTCCTCAACCCGCTGCTCGGTGCTGCCGTTGGCGCCGGTGCCGGTGCCCTGTCGGGGAAGCTCACGGACGTCGGCGTCAACGACGAGTTCATGAAGGAGTTGGCGGCCAGTTTCAAACCCGGTTGCTCGGCCATTTTCATCCTGATCCGCAAAGCTACCTCCGACAAGGTCCTGGACGCGCTTCAGGAGTTCCATGGCAAGGGCAAGGTGCTGAAGACATCGCTGAACAAGGACGAGGAAACCGAGCTGCGCAAGGTGATCGAAGGGGATGGGAGCTGACCCGGCTCTGACTCGGTTCTAGCCCGTTCTGATCAGGCAGGCTTCGCCGTTGACTTACGGGTCGGCACTACTCATCGTGCCGTTCAGCCTCCGCTGGGCGCGGTAGATGGCCGACGAATCCAGCTCACCGTCTCCCTGCCCAACCAACGCGTTGATCAGCTGCGCCACCTGCGCCGCGCCGGGCAGCGCCAGACCCAACTCGTGCGCCGCCTCCAACACAAGGCGCATGTCCTTCTGAAATAGCGCGCACTTGAAGCCGGGGTCGTAGTAGTTGTCGAGCATCCGCTGACCGTGCAGCTCCAGCACGCGGCTATTGGCGAAACCGCCCAGCAAGGCCTCGCGTACCCTGGCGCCATCGACGCCGGCGGCCTTGGCCAGCAGCATCGCCTCGCCCACGCCCGCGATGGTCTGGCTGATCACCACCTGATTGCAGGCCTTGCACACCTGCCCGGCGCCGCTTCCGCCGACGTGGACGACGTTCTGGCCCATGACCTCGAACAGGGGTCGGACCCGCTCGAAACCCGCCTGGGAGCCGCCCACCATGATCGACAAGGTGCCGGCAATGGCGCCGACGTCACCACCGGAGACCGGTGCATCGAGTAGCTCGGCGCCTGCAGCGCGCAGCCGATCCGCGATGGCCCTTGTTGCTGAGGCCGAGATGGTACTCATATCGACCAGCGTGGCTCCTGGCTGCACCGCGTCGAGGACGGCGTGGCCGTTGCCATCACCGAGGATCACCTGCTCTACGTCGGGCGTATCCGATAGCATCGTAAAGATGATCGACGCCCGATCCGCCACCTCGGCCGGGCTGGCCAAGGTCTCGCCTCCGGCAGCGGCCAGCGGCGCCATGGATTCAGCGCGACGGGCATGCACGCAGAGTTCATGGCCGGCCTTGATGAGATTCAGCGCCATGGGTCGACCCATGATGCCGAGGCCAATGAAACCGATTCTGTCTGTCACGAGTCTCCTCCATCTGGGTTGAGCGAGTCAGTTCGCCTGCGTGGTTATTTCGGGGCGCGATTGTAGTTTGGAATCGGACAATCCGCGCCACCACCGGCCATCAAGTAACCTTACTACCAACAAGTCATATTGATCTGAGTCAATCGAAGGCACTCCATCTGTTCCACCAAATGTTGCGTTTCCTGTAATGTCCGACACAATATATTGTGTATGTCACGATGAGGTCTGCGCCATGGAAAACGCCCTGTCAAAGCTCGCAACCCTACCTCGCCGCGTCCTCAAACGCGATGGGCAACAGGTGGCCTTCGACGCGGCCAAGATCGAAGCAGCGATCGGCAATGCCGGCCGCGCCACCGGTGAGTTCGGCGAGTTGGAGGCGGGACTGCTGACCGCGCAGGTGGTCAAGGTGCTGGCCCACCGCTTCGACGATGGTCGTATGCCGGACATCGAGGGAATACAGGACGTCGTGGAGCAGACGCTGATCAGCGCCAACCACTTCGAGACCGCCCGCTCATACATTGTCTACCGCGAACAGCGCGCCAAGCTGCGTGAAGACCGCCGAACCCTGGTGGACGTGGCGGGATCCATCAACGAGTATCTGGATCGCTCCGACTGGCGGGTCGCCGCCAACGCCAATCAGGGCTATTCGCTGGGCGGATTGATCCTGAACACCTCCGGCAAAATGATCGCCAACTATTGGCTGAGCCACGTCTACTCCCCGGAGATCGGCCAGGCCCACCGCGACGGCGATATCCACATCCACGATCTCGATATGCTGGCGGGATACTGCGCAGGGTGGTCACTGCGCATGCTCCTGACCGAAGGGCTGAACGGCGTACCCGGCAAGGTGGAGGCCGGCCCGCCAAGGCACATGTCTAGCGCCATCGGCCAGATCGTCAATTTCCTCGGCACGCTGCAAAACGAGTGGGCTGGTGCCCAGGCGTTCTCAAGCTTCGACACCTACATGGCACCCTACATCCGCATCGACGGGCTCGATTATCCGCGAGTCAAGCAATACATCCAGGAGCTCATCTACAACCTGAACGTGCCGTCGCGTTGGGGGTGTCAAACCCCGTTCACCAATCTCACCTTCGACTGGGTCTGCCCCGAGGATCTGCGGGAACAGGTGCCGGTGATCGGTGGCGAGGAGCAACCCTTTACTTACGGCGAACTCCAGGCCGAAATGGACCTGATTAACCGGGCCTATATCGAGGTCATGACCGAAGGTGATGCCAAGGGCCGGATCTTCACCTTCCCGATCCCGACCTACAACATCACTGAGGACTTCCCGTGGGACAGCGAAAACGCCGGGCGGCTGTTCGAGATGACAGCCAAGTACGGCCTGCCGTACTTCCAGAACTTTCTCAACTCGGAGCTGACCCCGAACATGGTCCGCAGCATGTGCTGCCGACTGCAGTTGGACCTACGTGAACTACTCAAGCGCGGCAACGGTCTGTTCGGCTCCGCCGAGCAAACCGGATCCTTGGGCGTCGTCACCGTCAATTGCGCCCGTCTGGGCTTCACCCACCGCGGCAACGAACGCGGCCTGCTCGCACGCCTTGATGAACTGATGGAGTTGGCGCGAAAGAGTCTGGAGCTCAAACGCAAGGTCATACAGCGGCATATGGACGCCGGCCTGTTCCCCTACACTAAGCGCTATCTCGGCACGCTGCGAAACCACTTCAGCACCATCGGTGTCAATGGTATCAATGAGCTGATCCGCAACTTCACGAACGATGCCGACGACATCACCACGGAATGGGGCCACGCCTTCGCCGGCCGGTTGCTGGACCACGTCCGCGCGCGCATGGTGCAGTTCCAGGAAGAAACCGGACACTTGTACAACCTAGAGGCAACGCCGGCGGAAGGCACCACATACCGCTTTGCCCGTGAGGATAGGAAACGCTTTCCCGGAGTCCTGCAGGCCGGCACCGACGACACACCGTACTACACCAATTCTTCACAGCTGCCGGTCGGCTACACCGACGACCCGTTCCAGGCGCTGAGCATGCAGCATGATCTGCAGTCCAAATATACGGGCGGGACCGTGCTGCACCTGTACATGAACGAGCAGATCAGCTCCACCGAGGCCTGCAAGCGCCTGGTGCGTCGCTCGTTGACGAACTTCCGACTGCCGTACATCACGGTGACGCCGATCTTCTCGATCTGCCCGCACCACGGCTACCTCGCCGGCGAGCACGAGTACTGCCCGAAGTGCGATCAGGAATTGATCGCGAAAAAGCGCCTGCAGCGTGCCGCTGCCGACCGAACGCCAAGCGTTGGTGATCAGGGGTCGAGCGCCGAGGCCAAGCCCGTGGAACCGGCGTCGTCGGCGGCGTGCTACTGAGTGTTGCCCGAATCATTGATCCAATTTCACCAAGACTGAACCCAACGAAGGAAAGAGACAGATGAGCATCGACACCGTTGAGTTGAGAGATGAAGAACGCACGCGTTGTGAGGTCTGGACTCGAGTCATGGGCTACCATCGCCCGGTGTCCGCCTTCAACGCCGGCAAGCGAGCGGAGCATCAGGATCGCGCCTATTTCTGCGAGCAGCCACACGCCGCTGTACTTCCGAAGCCCCATTCGGCCGCCGCCTGACGAGCGGCGGGTTGGAAACGACCTCCAACCGATGATCGACCGCGGAGAACACGCGCCTTGCTAAACAGATCGGGCGGCCGGGGTCGAACCGGACCTCAAGAATGCTGACACCCCCCATCGGAGCACCGGCAAGTGCGTTGCGGGTCGGCGGATTGACCCCACTGACCAGCATCGACTATCCGGGTGAACTCGCCGCGGTCATCTACTGCCAGGGCTGCCCGTGGCGTTGTCGACACTGCCAAAATCGTCATCTCCTGGCTGGGAACGCGGAGCTTCCGGTACCCTGGGACGAGGTCAAGGCGCTGCTCTCTCGCCGGCGCGGTCTACTCGACGCCGTCGTCTTCAGCGGCGGCGAACCCACCAC
Source organism: Thiohalocapsa sp. (assembly GCA_049670525.1). GTDB lineage: Bacteria > Pseudomonadota > Gammaproteobacteria > Chromatiales > Chromatiaceae > Thiohalocapsa. The sequence goes on from JBATTL010000246.1 coordinate 11,798, forward strand.
GGACGCGGCGCTGCCGGCAGCCATGGCCGAAATCGGAGGCCTTGACTATAAGATCGGGCTGCATACGGGCGGCCCCTATCCGGAACGGCTTCAGCGACTGCTGCCACTCGTCGACTGGGTCGGCCTCGATATCAAGGCCTTGCCAGAGGACTATGCGTTGGTAACGGGTGTGCCCGGCTCCGGCGACAAGGCCTGGGAAAGCCTGCGTCTGCTGCACGACGCGAACATCGCGCTTGAGGTCCGCACCACGCCGATGCCGGGGCTCGACGATCATGACTATCTCACACGCCTGATGCAGCGCCTATCCGAATCTGGCGTCGCCAACTACGCGCTGCAGCAGTGCCAGACGCAACATGTGCTCGATTCGGAGCTACCCTGCTCACGGGCACTCCGCGGCGACGATTGGAGAGATCAGCCTTTCGAATACTTTGCCGTCCGCGGCACATGAGGACCTCGAAGCTCGTTGAATACTTAGCCCTGATGGCGATCGGCGCATCGAGCATTTCCGCGTAGTTGAACGCCTGCAGCATTCCATACCCCAACGTCGATAATGGCGCGTTCTACCTCAATAACCGCGATGGGTATGTTGCCCTTGGCGTAGAGCAATTAGTCGGCGCGTTTGGGGTCCGCCTTTTTCCGCCCGACTCCGTAGGCGATATGCAAGCGTTCCGCGAACGATGATTCGACCGTCCCTCAGACAGACCTCATCACAGAACTGCGCGAACGCATCAAGATCATCGACAAGACTGACTGTCCCGCTTGAGCTGAGTCCACTGCTTAGCTAGAACCCTCAGTTCTCAGTTAGACCGCTCCATTGGACCGCTGGACTCGCGGTCGCAATTTCTCGCCAAAATAAGCAGATCGCCACACGCGTCAGAATCGCGGAGAAGACCGGCTCCGTTTGCTCGTTCGCCCGGCCGGCCGAATCAGTCTCCAATGAACTCGGTCAAGGCCGTGCCTCGTCGCGCCGGCAGCCTTTGCTGGGTTCAGTTTGGAACCAGTTGCTCAGCGATCGTTGCCTTGGCGCGTCAGTGATTGGCTGGCCCAGTAGCGTCCAGCCTCAATCAACTGCTTCGCTTTGTAGAATTCGTGGGTTTGGCACAGGTTGTAGGGAATGTCGATCAGGATATCCGGCGGATAGGAGGCCAGCGGGAAACGCGAGATAGCGGACTGCATGGTGTCGAACATTGCCATCAGGATATTGTCAGGGGCATGGGATGCGCTTGCCCCTGCTAAGCCGCTTGCTCAATCCCCAGCTTGCCTTGCACGGTAGCGATAAAGGTCTCGATCCGCGAGCGATACGCTTGTATGGAACCTGCGCGCGAGGGTAGCGGATTTGGCCCCATAGGGTTGCGAAACCTCCCGTCCGGCCAGATTCACGGCGATGGTGAAATCCGTGACGTCGTCGGTGGAGGGAGCCACTGGCAACGGATTCAGGAGTCCGCCATCCAACAGCGAACGGTCATCAATGAGCTTGGGAGTAAAGATTCCCGGAATCTCGATCGAGGCACGAATCGCGTCTAACAGGTCGCCGCGGCTGAGCCAGACTTCCTTTTTGCTGACCACGTCCGTGGCCACCGCCGTGAACGGCAACGACAGATCTTCGATGTCCGTGTCGCCGATCAAAGACCCCATCGAAAAACCGAGGATGCTCGCATCAAGCTCAAACGACTCTATCCATCAACCGAAGACTGACCGACTACTCGCGGGGATCAGAGCACCCGGCAGTCTTCGAGCACCACCTTCTCCTTGGTGCGTCCGCTGCGTGAGCCTTGAGCCTCCATCGCGTCCACGACGTTCGTACCGCCGATGACCTTTCCGAAGACGACGTGTTTGCCGTCCAACCAGGGCGTCGGGGCGACGGTGATAAAAAACTGGGAACCGTTGGTATTGGGACCGGCATTGGCCATGGAGAGCAGACCGGGCTGCGTATGTTTGAGATCGAAGTTTTCGTCGTCGAACTTGCCGCCATAGATGGACTTGCCGCCGGTGCCGTTGCCATTGGTGAAGTCGCCACCCTGGATCATGAAACCGGGGATGATGCGATGGAACGGACTGCCGGCCAAACGCATGTCGCCGCCTTGCTCACCGCTGCAAAGGACGCGGAAGTTTTCGGCGGTCTTGGGTACAACGTCGGCAAACAGCTCGAACTCGACGGTACCGGCGGGCTCGCCACCCATACTGATATCCATGGCGATCTTTGGGTTGTCCGCGAAGGCGGGTGCGGCGAGTAACAGGGGGAGGCTGATGACGGCGGCGTTGGCGATACGCATTTTTGGTGTTCCTCAAGAGTAATGGTGATAAGAATAATCGGTTCGGGCGGCGGGATTGTAACCAGCGCCGCGTCGACGCGCGCGGTAATCATTCGTCGGAGTGGCGGCCATGCGCGATCGCGATCGCCCCATGGATTCCTCCAGGGACCAATCCGGCGCGGTGGATGGCGCCACCACAGCGACGCAATCAGGCCGGTACTAGCCGTCATTGGCGATGGGTTCCGCGGAGCCTTCCAGCTCCTGTGGCGGCGGAAATCGGGCGATGATCGCGTCCGGCACCTCGCCGCGTCCCGCCTGGAACAGCGCGCCGGACTCCAGCATGATCAGTGCCATTACCGTCAGCAGGAGCGGTACCACTCCGATACGTGCCCAGATGGCCGAGCCCATGTCCTGGGACTCCAGTTTGTGGCGTTCCATCTCCTGCATCGCTGGCGGCAGTTCCGCGATCCGCCGCTCCAGTTCCCGGTCATCACCGCCGCCGAAAAATGCCAGACTGACGACGGCGGCGCTGATCAAATAAGCGGCGAGCAAGCTACGGTTCCGACGAGCGGACAGCTTCCAATGTGCGGCGACGAACCAGGGTTCCGTGCGCCTCGCGCGCGCTTCCCGCAACCAGGTAAACAGGATCAACGACAGGGACAGTAGCAGCGGCACCGCGATACCGACCCACTTGTAGGCGGCGATGATTGAATCCGGGCGTGCCATGGAGCCTCCCAACAGCGCGACGCCGATCAGCAGATTGAACAACAGCAAGTTGATCATCGTGAGTTCATGCGGGCTCTTGGCTCCACGTTGCTGTTGGTCGTCGATCGCAAAAAACATGCGCTGAGCGCTCCGAGCGTCATCCTTCCCAAAGCCATGATTGTCCGTGAGGCGCGATCACCTTGGCAACCGACGCGCCGGCTCTCGGGGCTTGCCGCGGCCGGGAGCACGCAACATACTTCAGCGAAAGCTCGACAGGCCCCCGGAGGGAGCTTCGATGACAGACGGAATCCTTATCGGCAAAGGTGTGCGCCCGGTCTCGATCCGGCCACAGATGGCCAACCGTCATGGTCTGGTGGCCGGCGCGACCGGCACTGGCAAGACCGTGACCCTGCAGCGCCTGGCCGAGCAGTTCAGCCGTCGCGGCGTTCCGGTTTTTCTGGCGGATATCAAGGGTGACCTCGCCGGTATCAGCCAGCTCGGCGGCGACAACGACAAGGTGGCCGAGCGTGTGCGGGAGCTGGATCTGGAGGCCGACGGGTTCAGCTACGCCGCCTGCCCCGTCACGCTCTGGGACCTGTACGGCGAGCAGGGTCACCCGGTCCGCACCACCATCAGCGAAATGGGGCCGTTGCTACTCTCGCGACTGTTGGGACTCAACGATGTGCAGGAGGGTGTACTCAACGTCTGCTTCCGTGTCGCCGATGAGAACGGTCTGTTGCTGCTCGACATGAGGGATCTGCGATCGATGCTTACCTATGTGGCCGACAACGCCGCATCCCTGCGCACGACCTTTGGCAACGTCTCCTCGGCGTCGGTCGGCGCCATCCAGCGGCGGTTGCTGACCCTGGAGGATCAGGGGGGCGATCTACTGTTCGGGGAGCCGGCGCTGGATATTGCAGACCTGATGCAGATCGACGCGCACGGCCAAGGCGTGGTCAACGTGCTCGCCGCGGACCGGCTGATCCGCAGCCGAACCCTGTATGCCACCTTCCTGCTCTGGCTGCTCTCGGAGCTATTCGAACAATTGCCGGAGGTGGGCGATCCCGACAAACCCAAGCTGGTGTTCTTTTTCGACGAGGCACATCTGCTGTTCGATGACGCACCGAAGGTCCTGGTCGACAAAGTCGAGCAGGTGGTCCGGCTGATCCGATCAAAAGGTGTCGGCGTGTATTTCGTCACCCAGAGTCCGATGGATGTGCCGGACGACGTGCTCGGCCAGCTCGGCAATCGCGTGCAGCACGCACTGCGTGCCTTTACGCCGCGGGATCAGAAGGCGGTGCGCGCAGCGGCCCAGACCTTTCGCCAGAACCCGGAACTGGACACGGAGCAGACCATCACCGCCATGGGAGTCGGCGAGGCACTGGCCTCGACCTTGGACGACGATGGTATCCCGACCGTCGTAGAGCGCATCAAGGTCGCACCGCCGGGCAGCCGGCTCGGACCGATCACGCCCCAGCAACGGCAGGGGTTGATGACCGGCTCGCTGGTGGCCGGCGTCTATGACCAGCCCATCGACCGCGACTCCGCATATGAGGTGCTGAAACTTATGGCCGACCAGGCCGCGCTGGCTGCAGAGACACCCACTCCGAAACGCGACCGCGCACCTTCGCGGGGCAGCGCGCAGACGCCGTTGGAGGCATTCGCGGTCAGCGCCATGCGATCCCTGGGCACGCAGCTCGGCCGGCAACTGTACCGCGGCGCGCTCGGCTCGTTGTTCGGCGGTAAGCGTCGGCGCTGACCGCCCGGTCTTCGATCCGGCTCAGCCGCCCGGCTCAGCCACTGGGTGCGCCACGGTGCAGTCGCGTGTTGTCGATGCGCTGATCGATATAGTCCACCACGCGCCTGTACTCGGAACTGCCGACATCGCCGATCGCGCGCTCCAGTGCGACGCGTTGCATACCCTCCGGCAGGCCATCCACGGCGGGCATGATGCTGTCCTGATCGAGCCCGGCACGGGCCAGGCGTTGCACGTGCCGGGCGCCTTCTGCCGAGCCCGTCGCGACCTCGGCGAAGCGCATGCCGGCTCGATTTGCGGTCAAATCCTGAAAGCTGAAACCGCTGCCGCCATCCGCGTCCCGCAGTTCCTTTGCCAGCCCCACCAGGTGCGATAGTGCAGCTCCGCCTTCGGCGGCCATGGCGGCCGATGCCAGGAAGTGCTGGGCCAGATCGTGCCGACCCTGCAGTTGCACCATTCCCGGTCTGGGCAACGCGCCATCGGCTCCGCGCGTTAGCCCACGGTCGCGGCCATTAACGTAGGCCGCGAGCACAAAGAGCGCGGCGCGATTGTCGGCCATGGCATCGGCGCTCGGTGCTGATGCGTCGTCGCCTCCCGCCAGCAGCTCCGATAGCAGGATCGCCAAGTCGATCTGGCCTTCCGCGGACCCGGCGCCCAGGATCTCTGCCAACTGGGCCTGGTACAGGAGCAGTCGGCGGCGATCCGGATCCGACAGCAGGTCGGCGGCGACGGCATCGAGCCCTTCGTGCGACCACCGGTAGGTCAGACGGGCACCGTCCCGCCGAAATCTGACGCGTTCGAGCCGGTCGGACCACGCCAACGAGTCGAGTCCGCGTTGGGCCAGTCGCTGCACCGCCGCTGCCGGCACCGACACACCACCGATCGCGGCCTCCATGACCCTCGGTACTCCGTCGGTCTGCTGCAGTTGCAAACTCAGATTGGCGTACCCGCCGCGTTCCCAGGGGATGGGAAACGTCGCCAACACTTGCGCTGTACCGTCATCCAGCAGCACGCGTGCGTGGCCGCCGCCGACCCGCTGGGCGACGAGGTCCGCGAGGATGTCGATTCTCCGGGGTGATAGGTCCAGCTCGCGCGACCCGTCTGCGTCGCCGGAGTCCGCGGCGCCACCATCGACCAAGTCTCTGATCCAACGTGCTTCCACGCCGCTGGGCGTCGGGGCTGCGGTCACCAGCGGCGAATCGGCACGCGTGATGAGCAGAAGTCCGACAGCAACGACCGCGGCAAACAGCGCGAGTCCCAGCAGGGCGGACAAAAACCTAAGCATTGAGATTATGGGCAACGGTTCAAGTTGTGCGTTGTTTGAAGGCCCGCGCTGGGCTGTCGCGATTCCAGCCCATTGTGCCACTTGCCGGCGACCTAAGACCCACGGCGCGCCCAGCATCGACTATGCTCCAAGCTTCATTGACGCTTGCCATAAAGGAGTCTTCGATGACTGACATCCCGCAACTGCTTGCCGCCGATGCCGAGGACCTGCTTGGACACAGCTGCATCGGCATCCCGCGCGACATGCTTCGTCTTCCCGGCCCGGACTTCGTAGATCGGGTACTGGCCCAGTCCGACCGCCGTCCCGGCGTGCTGCGCAATTTGCAGGCGATGTTCTCTCAAGGGCGTCTGGCCGGCACTGGCTATCTGTCCATGCTGCCCGTGGATCAGGGTGTCGAGCACTCCGGCGGTGCCTCGTTTGCGCCCAATCCGATCTATTTCGATCCGGCCAACATTGTCGAGCTGGCGATCGAAGGTGGCTGCAATGCGGTGGCCTCGACGCTGGGCGTGCTCGGCACGGTCGGTCGGCGCTACGCCCACAAGATCCCTTTCCTGGTCAAGCTCAACCACAACGAACTGCTCACCTATCCGGCCATCTACGACCAGACGCTGTTCGCGGATGTGGATCAGGCGTTCGAGATGGGCGCCGCCGCCGTAGGCGCGACCATCTATTTCGGCTCGACCGAGTCCCGCCGCCAAATCCAGGAGATCAGCGAGGCATTCCAGCGCGCCCATGAGCTTGGCATGGTCACGGTGCTCTGGGCCTATCTACGCAATGACGGGTTCAAGAAGGACGGTATCGACTATCATACGGCCGCCGACCTGACCGGCCAGGCCAACCACCTGGCCGCGACCATTGAAGCGGACATCGTGAAACAGAAGCAGGCGACCAATGACGGCGGTTTCACCGCGATCGGCTTCGGCAAGACCAGTCCGCTGGTTTACGAGAAGCTGTCCGGAAGCCACCCCATCGATCGGGTGCGCTACCAGGTGGTGAACTGCTACATGGGCCGCATCGGCATGATCAACTCCGGCGGTGCCTCGAGCGGCGCCGGCGATCTGGCCGAAGCGGTGCGTACCGCGGTGATCAACAAACGGGCCGGCGGTATGGGGATGATATCGGGACGCAAGGCATTCCAGCGGCCCATGTCCGAGGGTGTGGCGCTATTGAATGCGATTCAGGATGTCTATTTATCAACCGACGTGACCATCGCTTGATGTGCCCAGGATATCGGCGTTCTGTTGACGGCCGCACCAGCGAACGGCGCCGTTGGCTTCCGTGCTAAAGCCAGGCCGGAATTGCTGGCGGATCGAAAAGGCCGACCGCTTAGCCGTATTGGTGGACGGCGAAGAGTACTTTGGCGCAGTCCGCCGCGCCATGATCACGGCGCGTCACAGCATCGCGATCGCCGGTTGGGACATTCACAGCGAGCTCGAGCTCATTCGTGATCCGTCCGGAGACGGACACCCCACGCGGCTCGCGGACCTGTTGATGGCACTGCTGGAGCTCCATCATGGCCTCGACGTCTATGTCCTGCTCTGGGATTACGCATCGATCTATGCGCTGGAGCGTGAATCGTTGTTCCTCGGGGATAATCCTTGGCAGCAGCACCCGCGTTTGCATTTCGTGCAAGACGACCAGCACCCTCCCACCGCGAGTCACCACCAAAAGCTGGTCATCATTGATGGTCTCCTAGCATTCTGCGGTGGGTTCGATCTCAGCCGTTGGCGCTGGGACACCGCGACCCATGACGCCGAGGAGCCGCGGCGCGTCACGCACGAGGGTGAGCCCTACCAACCCTTCCACGATGTTCAGGTGTTGGTCGACGGTGATGTCGCCGCCGCGCTCATGGACCTCTTCAGAGAACGCTGGCGCTGGGCTACCGGAGATGTGCTTGTCGCCAGCCCGGATACGACGGCGCAGCGCGGCGAGTGGCCGGCTGAGATCGCCGTGATGCTGCGCGACCAAGCGGTCGCAATCGCCCGAACCTTGCCGGAATTCAAGGGACGCACCGAGGTACGCGAGGTTGAACGGCTTTACCTGGATCTGATCGAGCAAGCCGAGACACTAGTCTATATCGAGAATCAGTACCTGAGTTCGCGCGCCGTTCGGGACGTGCTCTGCCGCTCTCTCGCGAAGGATCAGGGTCCGCAGATCGTCATCGTGCTACCGCGCGAGACGGGTGCCTGGCTCGAGCAGCACACCATGGACATCCTGCGTGCGCGTGTGCTGGAAAGGCTGCGCAACGCCGACAGCCATGGGCGTTTGCGTGTTTATTTCCCGGACGTCGTCGATCTGTCGGACGGCTGTCTTATGGTGCATGCCAAGTTGATGGTGGTTGACGATTCCGTGCTGCGCGTCGGTTCATCGAATCTCAGCAATCGGTCCATGGGTCTCGACAGCGAGTGTGATCTTTGTATCGTCGCCGAGCGAGACGATGCGATTGAAGTCATTCGAGGGCTGCGCCATCGGCTGCTGGGGATGTTCCTGTCCGTGACTCCCGAGGCGGTCGCACAGGCCGAGCGCGAGGCCGCCGGGCAGGGTGGTGGCGGCCCAATCCAGGCGATCGAGACCCTGCGGGCGGTACAGGCGTCCGCCATAGAGCCAGCCTCGTTGCGGCTTGCTGATCTGTCCGGCGACGCCGATCCGGAGTGGGAGCGTCAGTTGCCGGACGAGCGGATCATCGATCCCGATCGGCCGATCGATACCGAGCTTCTGACAGAGGCAGTCGTTGGTGGCGACGAGCACCTTCCTTACCTGCGCTGGCGGGTGATCGCCGGCCTTGGCTTGGTCGTACTGTTCATCGCTTTGGCGGCGGCTTGGCGTTGGACCGCGCTCGGGGAATGGCTCCAGCCGGAGTTGTTGTCGCGTGCTGTCAACGGGCTGAGCACTGCCCCATGGGGGCCGCCCGTCGCTGTCGCCGGATTCGTCTGTGCGGCCGTCGTCGCCGTGCCGGTCACGCTGTTGATTCTGGTCTCGGCCCTCGCGTTCGGCTCGATGACCGGGGCCTTGGTCGCATTCGCGGGATCTGTTTTGGCGGCTCTGGCTGGCTACGGTCTAGGCGCGTACCTCGGACGTCCCGCCGTCGAGCGCATGACCGGTGGCAGTCTCGAGCGCTTGAGTCGGCGCTTGGCGCGCCACGGCATCCTGACCGTGGTCACGGTGCGGATCGTACCCCTTGCGCCCTTTGCCGTGATCAATCTCTTCGCAGGGGCGTCCCATCTCGGCATCAGGGACTACCTTCTCGGGACCGCGCTCGGGATGGCGCCGGCCATCCTCGGAATGTCGATTTTCGCAGAGGGCCTGATCTCGCTGGTCAGAGAGGCCGATCTGCGGGCAGTGGCCCTGTTGCTTGTCGGTGTGTTGGCGATTGGCGGTTTGGCCTGGTACGGACGTCGCATGCTCAAGACCGATGACTGAGTCAGCGGCTCTGTTGACCCTGGTTAGCTATAATATCCACCGCGCCGTGGGCGGTGATGGACAGACCGATCACCAGCGGATTGCCGGCGTCGTTATGGATCTGGATGCCGATCTGATCGCGCTGCAGGAGGTCGAGACGCCATTGCGACCGTCTTCTGGCGCCATTGGCCTGCTGGACCGGCTCCGGCGCGAGGGCTATGCGCCCGTGCTCGGAACGACCATGCGCTCCGCGCGGAGCAACTACGGTAATGTGCTTCTGAGTCGGTTGCCGCTCAAGGTCCATCGGCTGCACGATCTAAGCCGGCCCAAACGCGAGCCGAGGGGACTGATCGAAGCTGGATTGGCCGTCACCGAGCGGAATCTCATCGCGTCGGATCCCGAGTCCTTGAATGAGTTGTACTGTCTTGCAACACACCTTGGTCTCCGGGCCGCTGAGAGACGTTGGCAGATCGCGCGCCTGGCAGAGCGCATCGATCAAATCCTGCAACCGGCGCAGGGGAACCGCGCACTGATTCTGATTGGCGATTTCAACGAGTGGCGGCGCGGCTCCAGGCGCCTTGAGTCCATAGGTGTGCGGCTGGAGGCAGCGCCGGCGCGACGGACCTATCCGGCGCGTTGGCCACTGCTGGCGCTGGACCGACTATGGTTTGGCGGCCGCCTGCGGCTGGAAGACGTGAAAGCGGTCCGAACCCAGGTGACGCGCATTGCGTCCGATCATCTGCCCCTAAGGGCGACCTTTCGTCTTGGCGAATGCGCCACAGGGTCTTTCCCGCTGGGTAGGCCGAAGTACCAAGTCAAACTGGGTCCAGCTGAGTCCAACTGAGCTAAACGGGTGTAATGTCGGGGCACGGAAGGGCGCGGCGGCATCGTTGACGGGTCGATGCGCGGAACGTTGATCGCGAGACAGTCTCGGATTTGCACGACGCGGATACTCTTGCGTCGAGAGGGATCACGGAAACCGCTGAGCCAGTCAGCGGTTTCCAATGTCGGGCAGATTCTTCTGGATCAGCCCAACGCGCACGCAATTGCGATCAATCCATCTTGGATTCGACCTTGTCTCCCACCTCTTCCACCTTGTCGCCCGCACTCTCCACGGCATCGGACACGGCGTCGGAAGCCTGATCGGCCTTTTCCCCGGCCTGTTCGGCCACTGCGTCGGCCTTTTCCCCCATCTGCTCCGCTTTTCCGTCATCACTGTCGCCGCAGGCGGCGAGGGCAAAGGTCAGCATGATTGCGGAAGGAAACAGGATCAGTCTCTTGGTTCTGGTCTTCATTCGGATTGTCCTCGTTGTCGTTTTTCGGGGTTGAGTCCTTGCTGGACTCAATGTCCAGCATACAACCCTTCGACCTCGTCGCCATGTCTTTTCGCAATCAACGCGCGCCGGAGACGTTCGAGGAGCGGAGCGCAGAGCAGATCGGGCAACCAGGCACGACGGTCCGAGCTGGGACCGCTGCTGCATCAGTGGGAATAGCCTCGGCCCGTCTTCTTGCCGAGCCATCCCTGGCTAACCTTCGCGCGCAACAGGTCCGGGACACCGGACGGGATGCTCAGGTGCGGCCCGATCTCGTTAGCGACGGCCAGGCAGACATCCAGCCCCACGCTATCCGCCAGCGCGACCCAAGCCGCGATGTCGCCGCCCATTACGCCGGCGCCGATCACATGAACGCGACCAATGTCATGGTTGCCGCGACCGAGCCCCTTGAGCCGGTCCCTGAGTCGGAACAACCGGATCACCAACTCAAAGTGAGTATGAAATTAGATCGACCGTTAGGTATAGGCGAATATCTACCTAATTTATAAAGTCTTTTAGATATTCGCCGCGCGGCCTTAATCGTCCCGGAATAGGTACGTCTTGATTCAAGTCCGTGCTTCACATACACGCGTTGGCGTTCTTGCACAGTTGGCGTGTGTGGTCCGCCAAGCGGCTACATCAAGAAAACCGTCGCGAGCCCAAGAAAGGCCACGAACCCCACGACGTCCGTCACGGTCGTCAGGATCACACCACCGGCCAGCGCAGCGTCGATGCCGAGTCGCTCCAGCAGCAGCGGCAGCAGAGCACCGGCAAATGCCGCGGCAAGCAGATTAACGATGATGGCCGCGCCGATAATCAGCGCGATTTCGGCGCTGCCGAACCAAGCCAGCGCGACGCCTGCGACGACCAGGGCCCAGATCGCGCTGTTGATCAATGAAACAGCCATTTCCTTGGCCAGCAGCCAACGCATATTCTTCATCGACAACTGCCCAAGGGCGATGCCGCGAATCGCCAGGGTCAGGGTCTGGGTGCCGGCGATACCGCCCATGCTCGCTACCACCGGCATGAGCACCGCAAGCGCCACCACTTGCTGGATGGTGGCCTCGAACCGTCCGATGACCCAGGCGGCGAGAAAGGCAGTGAGCAGATTGATGCCGAGCCAGAGTGCGCGGCGCTTGGCGCTCAGCAATACCGGCGCGAACATATCGTCGGTTTCACTGAGACCCGCTTGTCCCATGAACTGGTGCTCGGCCTCCTCGCGGATTACGTCCATGACGTCGTCGACGGTGATGCGGCCGAGCACGCGGCCTGTGTCGTCGATCACCGGCGCCGACACCAGATCCAGCTGTTCGAAGCGGTTGGCGACGTCGCGGGCATCGAGGGTGGCGGCGAAGGGCTGGGCGTCGAGACTCATGATCTCCGCGACGGACGCGTCCGGCTCGTTGGTCAGCAGGTCGGTGAGGTACAGCACCCCAAGATAACGACCCTGGCGGTTGACCACGATCAGGTTGTCGGTAATGTTCGGCAGTCCCTCCTTGAATCGGCGGAGATAGCGCGTCACGACGTCCAGCGTGACCTCCGGGCGCACGGTCACCATGTCGGTGTTCATGAGACCGCCGGCGCTGTCCTTGGGATAGCTGAGTACTGTCTCCAGTCGTTCGCGGCGCTGTTCGTCCAGGGAACTCAGGACCTGCCCGGTGATGCTCGCCGGCAGATCGTGCATCAAACCGGCCAGGTCGTCGGTATCCAAGCCCTCGACGGCGGCCAGGATGCGGTTGGAACTCATTTCTCGCAGCAGGCTGTCGCGCAGGTCGTCGTTCAGGTAGACCAGCACCTCACCCTGGGTGCTGTCGTCGACCATGCCCCAGACCAGCTCACGCTGCCGCGGCGGTAGTGATTGCAGCAGATGGGCGACCTCGGCCGGGTGCAGCGCGTTCAGCATGCGGGAGGCCTTGGAGACCGAGCCGGACTCCAGTACCGCGTGAAGCGCATCGATGCGGTCGGTTTCGGCGACTGGAGCAGCGTCGTTGGTCATCTGAGGCATCCGGATTAGTGAGAGGCAGCGCAGCGGGGCGTGGGCGACCAGGATCGGCCGGCGAGTTTAGCAGCAGGGAGGCTTGCGCCCGCGCCGGCGGTGCGAACGGATGATGGGCGTGACGGTGCTGGGGGCGCCCGGAGACGTTGCCGGATTGTTAGAGGTTCAGACGTCGGCGAGGGCGCTAAGGCGATCAAGCAGTTCTTGGTGGTCCAAATCGTCGAGCTGGTCCATCAAGCTGGCGACATCGCTTTGGATCGCGGGCAGATCGCACCGCCGGATTCGGTCCTTGACCTCGAGTAGAGAGCCCGGCTGCATACTGAACTCTCGCAACCCCAAGCCGAGCAGCAAGGCCGTGGACCGCGGGTTGCCCGCCATCTCGCCGCACATGCTGACACGGGTGCGGGTCGCGGCGCCGGCCTCGATGGTCGACTTGATCAGTCGCAGGACGGCCGGGTGCAGCGGATCATAGAGGTGGCTAACCGTGTCATCGGCGCGATCCACTGCCAGCGTATACTGGGTGAGATCATTGGTGCCGATGGATAAAAAGTCCAATCTACGCGCCAGTGCCCCGGCCATCAGGGCTGCCGCGGGGACCTCGATCATTCCACCGATCGGCATCAGCGGGTCGTACTTGATTCCATCGCCGCGCAACTGGCGTCTGATATCCGCGATCAGGGTCAGGATCTGATCGACTTCGCTCAAGCTTGAGATCATCGGGATCATCAGCCGGATCGTCCCCGCGGCCGAGGCGCGCAGGATCGCCCGCAACTGCGGCACGAACAGCAGAGGTTCCTGAAGGCAGAGTCGGATGGCCCGCAGCCCAAGCGCCGGGTTGGTCTGGGCCGATGTGGGCATGCCTGGAATCGGCACCGACGCCGGTTTGTCGGCACCAAGATCGAGCGTACGGATGGTCAACGGAATGCCGTCGAGCCCTCGGATGATCTCGAGATAAGTTGCCAGGTGATCTTCCTCGTCCGGCAACCCGTCGCGGTTCATGTACAGGAACTCTGTGCGGTAGAGGCCGACACCGGCAGCGCCGTTGTCACGCGCGGCCGCCACATCCTCGGGCAGTTCGAGATTTGCGAGTAGCACTACCGGCGTGCCGTCTACCGTCGCCGATGGCTGGTGGACCAGTTTTCGAAGCGCGCTACGGCGCGCGTCGGCACTGGCCAGACGCGCGTGATAATGGTCCAGGATTGCCGCATCGGCCTCCGCGAGTACCGTGCCGGTCTCCGCATTGACCACCAGCAGCTCGCCATGACGCACGTATTGCGTGGCGTTGTGAACGCCCATGACCGTCGGGATGTCGAGGCTGCGCGCAAGGATGCCCGTGTGAGACATTGGGCCGCCGTGCTCGGTGACGAACGCCGCAACACCGCGCTGGCGCAGCAGGATCGCGTCGGCGGGGGTCAGGTCGGATGCAACGATGACGCGGCCGGATATATCGGCCGCGGCCAGACCCTCGGTCGGTTGCTCGTCACTCAGGAAAACCTGGATCTGGCGCACCACGTGATCGACATCATCGCGTCTGGTGCGCAGATAGGCATCCTCCATTTGGTCAAAGATTTCCACCAGCGTATCCCGCTGCATCTGCAACGCCCAACAGGCGTTGACGGAGAACTCGCGGATCAGGTCGCGGGTGGCGTCCACCAGCGCGGAGTCCGTGAGCATCAGCAGATGGGCATCGATGAACTCGGCGATGTGCACCGGGGTGGTCGAGGGGATCTGTGCCCGAACGTTCTCCAGGTGGCGCCGCGCGCAGTCGAGAGCGCTATCCAGGTGCGCCAATTCAGCATCGACCTGGGTCTCGGGTATGGGTGCCGGCGCAACCGTCGGTTCTCGGTCCAGGACGAAGGCATCCCCGATCGCAACCGGGCGGGCGCCGCAGACGCCGACGCCAGTGAAGGCGGTGGTCATTCGCCCTCCCCGAAGCGGTCTTGAACTAACGCCCCGAGGGCGGCCGCGGTGGCCTCCTCGTCGTCTCCTTCCACCTCGACGATGATGCTCGTACCACAAGCAGCGGCCAGCATCATCACACCCATGATGCTCTTGCCGTTCACACGACGGCCGTCGCGCTCGACCTGCACGATGCTGTTGAACCCGCTGGCACAGGTCACGAACTTCGCCGCGGCACGGGCATGGAGGCCGAGGCGATTGACAATTTCGAGCTCTGTTCGAATCATAATTTGGGACGGAACGTGGTGTGTTGGGGCAATGCTAACCTGCGAACCGACCCCGGCGCATTCGCAGGCATCCTAACGACGGAATCGCGCCCTTCGACCACGTAGCCGCTGCCGGAAAGTCTCAACCGGCGTGGGGGCAGCCCCGGCCTCACCGCTGCGCGGCGCCCGGGCAGGCCAGCAATCCATCGTGACCACCGCTCAGCGCCTTGTCCGCGAGGTCCGAAAGCGCAAGCCCGTGATAGTTCAGGACGCGAACGACCATGGGCAGGTTGACGCCGCTGAGCACGAGCACATTGGGGTCGTTCCGCAGACCGGCGGCGACATTGGACGGTGTCGAGCCGAACAGATCGGTCAGCACCAGCACGCCCGCGCCGTCGTCCAGGGCCGTGGCACAACGCCGTGCCTGTTCCCGCAATTCGTCCGGGTCGTCGCTCTCGATTACGGCCATCGCGGTGGCGGGCAACGGACAGCAGCCGAGCATCCGGGTCGCGGTGCTCAGCAGCTCTGCGCCGATGCGGTTGTGGGTAATGAGCAGCAGACCGACGCTCATGGCAGATCCCTGTGGCGCACCAATACCCGATGCCCATGCGCCGCGAGGTGCTGGCGCATGGCCTCGACCATGTAGACCGAGCGATGTTGCCCGCCGGTACAACCGACGGCAATCGTCAGGTAACTCCGACCATCGGTTTCGAAGCGCGGTATCCAGCGGTCAAGAAATTCGGTGAGATCGGTCCGCATCATCGCGACCTCGGGGGATTTCTCCAGGAATGCGGCCACCGGTGCGTCGCGACCAGTCTGCGGTCGGAGTTCCGGCTGCCAATGCGGATTGGGCAGGCAGCGCACGTCGAACACGAAATCGACGCCTTCAGGAACCCCATTCTTGAACCCAAACGATTGAAGCAGGACCGAGGCACGCGATGCGCGGCTGCTTGTGAGTCGCTCCCTGATGAGGTCGCGTAGCTCGTGCACATTCGTGTGCGTTGTATCGATATGCGTGGTGGCGACTTTGCTCAGGGGTTCGAGCAGCCGACGTTCCAGTGCGATGGCCTCTTCGAGCGACTGCTCGTCACTCGTCAGCGGGTGTTTGCGGCGAGTCTCGCTGAACCGCTTCATTAGAGTCTCGCTGTCGGCGTCGAGGAACACGACCCGGCAGCCGATACCGCGTTGGCTTAGTTCGCCGATCAGTCGCGGCAAATCGGCCAGATGGTCGGGCTGGTTTCTGGCATCGATGCCAGCGGCAGTGCCAACGTATTCGGCGGATGGTCCAAGGCCGTTGGATTGTGACCCGAGGGCGAGTTCGCGTAACAGGAACAGCGGCAGGTTGTCGATGCAGTAGAAACCGATGTCCTCAAGCGTGCGCAGCGCCACACTCTTGCCGGCGCCGGATAGCCCGCTGACGATGATGAAGTCCGTCGCTCGTTCCACTCGATTCACGCCCGACCGTTAAGAGACCCGAAAGACCGTCCTCAGAGCGGGACGCTCTGGACGGATGGCGTAGCGGGCACGTCTGATGTCGGCGTGTTGCCTGGATCATCGATGGCGCGGGCCTGGCGATCCACCAGATCGACACCGGCGTCATAGCCGCGTATGCGAAGGATCTGATTGCGCACCGCGGTTTCCAACAGCACTGCCAAATTGCGCCCAGGCGCAACCGGCAGAGTGATCTCGGGCACCGCCACGCCGAGAATGGTGCGCGCCGACAGACTGCCTCGCAGCCGGTCGATCTGCGCCAGCTCGTCGTTGTCGAAGCAGCGCATGTTCACGATCAGATTCAAGGTCTCGCGCTGCCGTACCGCGCCCTCGCCGAACATCGCGCGTATGTTGAGTACACCGAGTCCTCGCACCTCGAGAAAGTCGCGCAACAGGGGCGGGCAACTTCCGTCCAGCGTTTCCGGGGCGATGCGGGCGAATTCAGGGGCGTCGTCCGCAATCAGGCGATGCCCGCGGGCGATCATCTCCAGCGCCAATTCACTCTTGCCAACGCCGGCATCGCCGACGAGGAGCACGCCCATGCCGAGCACCTCAAGGAATACACCATGCACCGTCGAGCGCTCCGCCAGCGCATGTGTGAGAAAGTATTGTAGTCGGTCAACCACCTCCGCATCGCCGGTCGCGGTGCCAAGCAGGGGGGTGCCAGTCTGTTGGGCCAGTTCCAGAAAGACCGGCTGCGGCTCGATGGCGGACGCGAAAATGATTGCCGCTGGACGCGCGGCGAATAGCCGCTCGACGGTCTCATCGAAGGCCGGTGCACTGAGGTCCGCAAGATGCTCGATTTCGGCTTGTCCGAGCACTTGTAGTCGGTTTGGATGGATACAGTTCAGCGAACCCACCAGCCGCTGCGCCTTGCTACCACGGGCATCGCCCACCAACGGGCAGTATTGAGACGGTGGCGGCGTGAGCCAGCTCAGCCGCAATCGCGGGCCGATGTGCTCGACCAAGCCTTGCAGCGAGTGGACCGGTTTCATCAGGTATCGGCGGTCGCTGCCCAGCCCGTCAGCGCATCGAAGAGCTCGCTTTCACTATTCCCTTCGCGCAGTTGCTGTCGCAACGTCGGTTGATTGAACATCTCCGCTAGGCTTGCGAGCAATTGCAGGTGATGCTCGTCGGCGGCCTGCGGGACCAGCAGCGCGAAGGCAAGATCCACCGGCTGATCGTCGATCGCATCGAAATCGACCCCGGATTCGAGCTGTACGAAAGCGCCCACGGGGATGGTGATGTCATCGACCCGAGCATGGGGCAGCGCCATGCCGTATCCCAGACCGGTGCTTCCAAGGCGTTCTCGCTCCAGCAGTCGTTCGAAAATCGAATCGGGGAGGAGATCGGGGCGCGCCTTCGCCAACAACTCCGCCAGCGTTTCCAAGAGGCGTTTCTTGCTGGTCACGTCACATTTGTTGAGGATTCGAGCCTCATTTATTAGATTTGAGGGCAACATCGGGCTTGGTTTCCACGGCTTAATGGTCTGTGGTTGTCGTCGGTCTGCGGGCCTGAGAAAGCCACGAATCCGCCTGCGTTAAACTTTGCGCACAACGGCGCGGGTGTGCTGTTCGGTTTTATGCAACATCCGCCGAAAACGACAACATGACCCCAGACTAGTTCATTCTCGCCAGTAAGACAGGCTCGAATTCGATGGGTTCGTCCCCAGGGCTGCCGAAGCCACGCTGCCAACCTCGCGGGTCGACGCACGATCCTCAGAGCGCAAAAGCCGGAGTCGGTAGCACCTGACTCCGGCATCCATTATTGCGCCGGCCATCCAACGCCGGCGCAAAACATCAACTCTGCGCGTGCTCCGCGGAGTCCCCGGCTTCAGCTTCCTCAGGAACCATCTTTTGGCCGTTGCCACGATGGCTCTGTCGCTTCTCCTTGTACTTGAGCACCTGGCGGTCAAGCTTGTCGATCAGCCCGTCGATAGCGGCGTACATATCCTCGTGCACCGAGTCGGCAAACAGGTTGGCGCCGTTGATCTTCAGCGTGGCTTCTGCTTTCTGTCTCAGCTTCTCGACACTCAGGATGACATGCACATTGATCACGTGATCGAAATGCCGCGCGAGCCGGTCGAACTTGGTGTCGACATAGCCCTTGAGCGGTTCGGTGATATCCACGTGATGGCCGGTCAGGTTGATTTGCATAGTGTCACTCCAGTTATGCAGGCCCCCGGCATGTGAGCGGACGGACCGCGCTCATGCCAAGCGCTTGCGCTCGTTCGAGGGTGGGATACCCATTGCCTCGCGGTACTTCGCGACGGTGCGTCGCGCCACATTGATGCCCTGATCCGTAAGGATGCCGGCAATCTTGTTGTCACTCAATGGCTTGCTTGGGATTTCGGCCGCAACCAGCTTACGTATGAAGGCGCGGATGGCGGTTGACGAGCATTCGCCGCCGGATGCGGTGTTGACGTGGCTGGAGAAGAAATATTTGAACTCAAGCGTGCCGCGCGGCGTGTGCATGTATTTCTGCGTCGTCACGCGGGAGACGGTCGACTCGTGCAGCTCCAGTGAATCGGCTACATCGCGCAGCACCAACGGCTTCATCGCTTCCTCGCCGTAGTCGAAGAAGTCCTGTTGCAGTTCGACGATCTTAGTGGCCACACGCAGTACCGTATCGTTGCGGCTCACGAGACTCTTTATGAACCAACGGGCCTCCTGCAGATGCGTCTTGAGGCAGGTGTTGTCCGGCGCATCGTCGGCGCGGCGTATCAGCTTAGCGTAGCCGGCGTTTACTCTTAGTCTAGGTGTTGTTTCGGGATTCAGCTCGACCAGCCACTTGCCGCCCTGTTTTCGTACCATGACGTCAGGGACAACGTACTCGGGGCGGATGTCCGCCACAAGCGTTCCGGGTCTTGGATTCATCGAGCGGACCAGCACCAAGGCCTGCCGCAAGTCATCCAGCGCCAGCTTGGTTCGTCGGCGCATGTCATCGAGATCATTCCGTGACAGGGCCGCGAAATGATGCTGGCAGATCAGTATCGCTGCATCGCGAAAAGGCTGCTCCGGGGGCAACTGACGCAGTTGAAGCAGCAGGCATTCCTGTGGGCTGCGGGCGCCGACACCGGTCGGGTCGAAGGATTGGATGCGATGCAGCACCGCTTCGATTTCATCGAGTTCGAGCTGGTCGTCACCGAGCGACTCGGGCAACTCGTCAAGATCGAGACGTAGATAGCCGTTGGCATCGATTGCGTCGATCAAGGCCTCCGCGACGACACGGTCGCGAGGCGCGAGCTTGGCCAGGTTGAGTTGCCAGTCGAGGTGATCGTGCAGCGTCTGCGGCCGCGACTGCTGCGCGAATGGGTCGTAGTCCGCCGCGCCATCACCGCCATGCGTGCTCGGTGCCGTGTAGCTCTCGTAGGTATCGCTCCAGTTGCTGTCAACCGGGAGCTCGTCCGGCATGGTCGCTTGCTCCGGGCGCAGCTCATTGTCAACCTGAGCATCGTCTTTTCGCCGACGCGCATCGCTGTCGTCACCCTCGCCGCTGGCGTCTGCGTCCTCGGCGTTCTCCAGCATCAGGTTAGACTCCAGCGCTTCTTGGATCTCCCGCTGCAGATCGAGCGTAGACAGCTGCAGCAACTTGATCGCTTGTTGCAGCTGTGGGGTCATGGTCAATTGCTGACCGAGACGCAGTTGGATGGTCTGTTTCATCGAGACCGATATGAGGCTGGTACGTATATTGAATGTCGTTTAGCAGCCCGATTCTAGCTGAAATCGCTACCGGGATGGCGAACCGGGTCACGGCTCGGATTCGCGTGGGTCCAGGCAAGCTCGTTAGCAAAACGGGATGATTGCACGGCCCGCGCTCAAAGCCGAAAATCCTCGCCAAGGTAGACCGAGCGGACTTGGGCATTCTGCAGGAGCGCCGCCGGCGAGCCGTCCGCGATCACACTGCCGTCGCTGATGATGTAAGCACGATCGCAGATGTCCAGTGTTTCTCGGACGTTGTGATCGGTGATGAGCACGCCGATACGCCGTGCGCGTAGGTGACCGATTATGGTCTTGATCTCGCCGACGGCGATCGGATCGACTCCGGCGAAAGGCTCATCGAGCAACATCACCTTGGGCTCCACGGCAAGCGCGCGCGCGATCTCAAGCCGGCGCCGCTCGCCACCGGACAGACTAAGCGCCATAGAGTCACTGACGTGGGCAATTCCCAGCTCATCGAGTAACTGCTCGCAGCGCTGAAGCCGGCGGTCGCGGCTGAGATCCCGGCGCATCTCCAGTACCGCCATCAGATTCTCCCGCGTCTTAAGCTTGCGGAATACAGAGGGTTCCTGGGCGAGATAGCTCAGCCCGCGCCGCGCCCGCGCATGCATCGGTCGCAGCGTGATGTCCTCGCCGTCCAGGACAATTCTGCCGGAATCCGCCGTTACCAAACCGACAATCATGTAGAAACTTGTCGTCTTGCCCGCGCCGTTGGGTCCAAGCAGACCGACCACGTCGCCCGCATCCACCGAAAGGCTGACCCCGTCGACCACGCGTCTGCGCCGGTAGGTCTTGGCGAGCCCCTCCGCAACTAGGGTCGTCATTATTCCTCGGGCTCAATGCGGATCTTGACGCGCTCGCGGCCCTGGGCACTCGTGCCTGCCGTGACCCGTTCGGTTATGCGGTTGTAGACGATGCGATCGCTGGCGAAGCGATCCTCTCCCTGAGTCAGCTCAGCCTTGTCAATGAGCGTGATCTCGTCGCGGTCGGCCTCGTACTCCATGCGCAACGCTCGGCCCTTGACCTCGTCGGGATCGTTCTCGAGCGCTTGGCGGTAACGCACTGGATCACCAACGGCGATGATTTTCTGCGGCTGCCGGTTCGGGCGATGGTGCACAAGCACCTCGTCGGCAAAGATGCGCATGCTCCCCTGCTCTACTTCGACGTTCCCGATGTACAAGCTAAAGGACTGCTTGTCGTCCAGTTCGGCGGCGTCGGCCTCGATGTATAACGGTTGATCCTGATCATTGTCGAGGGCCGCGACCGGGAACGCCGCACACAAGCCGAGGACCGTGAGCCATATCCATATCCACGCCTGCGACCCGCTACTCCTGCGGCTGCCGGGGCGCTTTCGATGAGTCTGCAATGACGAGGTCATAGTCAACCGGGGACTTGGCGGTGAAGGCAGGGATTTCCAGTCGGCATCACGAAGTCGGCTGAAAAAGCTTCAGTCTGTCCGAGAGAGCGTGTCCTGGCTTTGAGCAAAGCTGACACGGGTGCGGCCAAAGAATTTGATCCGCATCGGTTCTCCGAACCAGACCTGCATGCCGTCGGTGGCGGTCACCCAGTCTTTGCCTCGTTCCAATTCGGCGAAGCGGTCAGTTTCGGCGTAGTCGGTCTCCGGAAAAAACAGCATCTCACTGGTGACGAGCACGACCTTGTCCAGACTTGGCGCCGCGTCGCGCTCGGCACGCACAGCCCCCTCAAGCAGCAGCTCGTCACCATCGGCGGAGATCCAGCCGCGCTCTGAGCGGATGCGCCAGGGTGGCGTTTTCTCGTTGAACACGAGCAAGACCGGATAATCGACCTCGCTACTTTCATCGTCCGGATAGTGGCGCAGCTGCGGTGTTGTGAGGCGCCGAGCGGGTCTCCCACTCGCATCCATTGTCACGCCAGTGACATCTTCGACGATATAGTCTGGTTGGCGCGCTGATTCGGTTGTTACCTCGGGCCCCGGTGCGAGCGATGCACTGTACCACCACGCCAACCCACCGAGCACGGCAAGCAGTGCACCAACGATCAGTTCGCGGTGCGTCAGCAACAACGGCGAGTGACCTGATTAGAGGTAAAGCGCGAGCATCGCATCGAGATTTCCCTGTGCGCGCATGATCAACTCACAGACTTGGCGGCCCGCCCCGCGACCTCCCGGATACTCGGTTCGCCAATGGGCGTGCTCAAGGACCAGCGGGTGCGCATCCGCCACCGCCACGGCAAAGCCGACGCGGCGCATCACGGGCAGATCCACGACATCGTCGCCGACATAGGCCACCTGGGCGTCGTCGAGACCAAGCTGCTGCTTGAGCTGCACATAAGCGGGCAGTTTGTCACGGCAGCCCTGATAGACGTGCTCGATACCGAGAGTCTCCATACGTATTCGCACGACCTCAGAGCGACGCCCGGTGATGATCGCGAGAATGACGCCGGTCTCACGCAGCATCACCATGCCGTGGCCGTCGCGCGAGTTGAAGGCTTTGTACTCCTGGCCGTCGTCGCCGAGGTATAGACTGCCGTCCGTAAGCACGCCATCGACATCGAAAATGACTGCCCGAATGGGCTTTGCGCGTTCTATCGGATCCTGCATTGCTGTCACTCCGAGGCTGATGGTCGCTGCGGCTCCGGTGGCAGCCGGACGCGTTATGATAACCGGACATGCGGCGGCGGCGATCTGCCGCTGCCGGGCATCCTTACGATGACGCCCGGCTGAGCCCGCGGTTTCAGATGGCGCTGTGATTCCGTTTCGCCGTCAGCATCGAGCGAGCGATTCCCCGGCACAGATGAAGCATTCAATCGACGTCGTCCCAGAAGGTTGGTGGGCACTGCGCGACGCCAACGCATTTTTCCCAGAAGATCTACCGAAGGCTTGGCGACTGACCTATTTCGCCAACAGTTTCCCGGCCGTCATGGTACCTGCTGACGCTTGGCTGGGCAGATCTGCATCGGATCTCGCGAACTGGCAAGCGGACGTGCACGCGGGTTTTCGATTCTACCTGGACTGCCCGGAAATGACGGGAAGTCAGGCAGTGTCGCATGCTATACACTGCCTCGGGTCCGCACTGGCCGGGTTCGTGCGGACGCCCCGGTGCGCTGGGGTCGGAGATCGTCTGGCGTCGCAGATGCTGACGGTCCGCGACGTCGCCGGATTCGAGGGCGAGGTATTGCGCGGTCCGCGGCATCTGAACGCTGACTTGCGTGCTGCTCGTGTTTGGCTCAGCGCCCTTGTGGGCGAGCCGCGTCTGGTCATCCTCGACCGCCCCACGGCGCCTGAACTGAGTGCATGGTGGGACCTGATCACCTTGATGGGGCTGACATAGAACGCCCTGCGTATCGAGCGCCTCGAACTCGAACAGCGCGGGAGTGCTTGACGCTCCGCGACTCCGGCGCTGACAATGCCAGACTTTTTGCGCCTATTCAGGAGCGCTCCCCATGGGGCAGGACCGTCCTCAGACAGGGTTGTTCGCAACCGAGCGGCGAGCGGCAGCGACTGGCGCCGTTGATGTGGCCGATCATCAGGTACTCTCGGCGGAAGAGCCGGAGCCCCTGGTCAAGATCCGCGGTCTGCGTTTCAGCCGCGATGGTCGTCTCATTTTGGACGATGTGAATCTCGATATCGAGCGCGGTAAGGTCACCGCCATCATGGGGCCGTCGGGAACCGGCAAGACCACGCTGTTGAAGCTCATTAGCGGGCAGCTCCATCCCGATGCCGGCAGCGTTCAGGTTGACGGCCGCAACGTACATCGGCTCGGTCGGTCCGAACTCTACCGTCTGCGCACGCGCATGGGCATGTTGTTCCAAAGCGGCGCGCTGCTGACCGACCTCGACGTGTATGAGAACGTTGCCTACCCGCTGCGCGAACATGCGCGGATTCCGGAGTCCCTGCTGCGTAAGCTTGTACTAATGAAGCTGGAGGCGGTTGGTCTGCGCGGCGCGGCCCGTCTGATGCCGAGCCAGCTCTCAGGAGGAATGGCCCGCCGTGCCGCGCTGGCGCGCGCGGTCGCGCTGGATCCCATGATGATCATGTACGACGAGCCGTTCACGGGGCAGGATCCGATCACGATGGGTGTGCTCGTGTCGCTGATAAGGCAGCTGAACGACGCCAGTCGTCTGACGAGCGTGGTGGTGTCCCATGACGTGCGCGAGACAGCGAGCATTGCCGACTACATCTACATCATCGGCAACGGCCACGTGATGTGCCGCGGCACACCGGAGCAGGTTGCGGGGGACGACTCCGCTTGGGTGCGGCAATTCATGGACGGACTTCCGGACGGACCTGTTCACTTCCACTACGACGCGCCGCCGTTGGAGCAAGACATGCTTGGCGCTGTCGGGGCGCCGTCGCCACGATGATCGGCTCGCTCGCCAGCCTCGGTCGCTTTGGTCTCTCGGCCCTCGCCAACATCGGCCGGGCGCACTTGCTGTTGCTGGGCATTCTTGCGGGTGTTCCGTCGATGCTCGCGCGTCCTCGCCTTCTACTCGCCCAACTGTTCGGCGTCGGCGTGCTGTCGCTCTTGATTATCCTGGTGTCCGGCCTGTTCGTCGGCATGGTGCTGGGGCTGCAGGGCTACTATGTCCTGTCACAATTCGGTGCCGCTGAGAGTCTCGGCGTAATGGTCTCTGCGTCTCTGGTGCGAGAGCTCGGGCCTGTCGTTACCGCGCTGTTGGTGGCTGGCCGCGCGGGATCCGCCCTGACGGCGGAGATCGGCTTGATGAAGGCCACGGAGCAGCTTTCCGGGCTTGAAATGATGGCGGTAGACCCGGTACGCCGGATCCTGACGCCGCGATTCTTTGGCGGCTTCTTTAGTATGCCGTTACTCGCCGCCATGTTCAGTGCGGTTGGGGTGCTTGGCGGCTACTTTGTCGGGGTTGGATTGCTCGGCGTTGATGACGGCGCCTATTGGAGCCAGATGCAGGCGAAGGTCGACTTCCAAGAAGACATCGTCAACGGTTTCATCAAGAGCCTGGTGTTCGGGGTTGTCGTGACCTGGATCGCGCTGTTCCAAGGCTATGAGGCTACCCCCACGTCCTCCGGTGTCAGTCGTGCAACCACGCGCACCGTTGTGCATTCCGCGCTGGCCGTGCTCGGGCTCGACTTCGTCCTCACGGCACTGATGTTTGGAGAATGATGATGTCGAAGATGCCCACGGTGGAGATCATGGTCGGCGCGTTTATGGCGGCGGGCTTTGTCGCGCTCTTCTTCCTCGCCATGAAAGTCAGCAACCTGAGCGCCGCTGCGACCGGTGAGGGCTATGCGGTGACCGCCCGGTTCGACAACGTTGGCAGTTTGAAAGTCCGTGCACCGGTCAGCATGGCCGGCGTGCGGATCGGTCGCGTCGAGACGATCCGATTCGACCAGGACAGCTACCAGGCCATCGTCACGCTGCGTATCGATCAGCGCTTCGACCGTATTCCTTCCGATACTTTCGCTAACATCTTTACGGCTGGGCTGTTGGGCGAGCAATACGTCGCCCTAGATCCGGGTGGTGGCTCGGACTATCTGACTGGCGGAAACGAAATCGAACACACCCAGTCGGCCCTGGTGTTGGAGCGAATGATCGGACAGTTTCTATTCAGTAAGGCAGAGGAGGGTTCCGAGTGAAACTTTCACGACTGATCTGGTCCGTATGCGCCGGCGCGTTGCTGTTGGCGGGGACGGCCGGCGTTGCGCGTGCGGATGACTCAGCGACGCGACTTGTCGAGCGGACCGCGGACGACATGCTCCGTACGCTGGAGAGTCGCCGCAGCGAGATCGATGCAAACCCGCAACTGATCTACAAGCTGGTCGGCAACAAACTGGCACCGCACTTCGATTTCGAGCGCATCACTCGATCAACAGTCGGAAAGGATTGGAACAAAGCGAGTCCGGCGCAGCAGAAGGAATTGGTATCGGCATTCCGCGAAGTGCTGGTCAGAACTTACGCGAAGGCATTGCTCAAATACTCGGGCCAGGAAATCGTTTATCAGTCCGCGAAGCCGGGTACCCGAAGCGGGACGGTGGTGGTGCCAACCCAGGTGCGTGGTCCGGGTGCGCCGCCGATCCCGATCGACTACCGCATGCACAAGCTTTCCGGCGGCTGGAAGGTGTATGACGTGGTTATTGACAACGTCAGCCTGATTTCGAACTACCGAGGTCAGTTCCGGGTAACCATCGGTCAGAAGGGCATTGACGGGCTGATCGCTGAACTGAAGTCGAAAAACTCCACAGGCGCATGACTGAGGCAGTTCTTGAGCAACTTGATCCGCATCACTGGCGTCTCAACGGCAGTCTGACATTGGCCAGCGTCAGCAGCATTGTTGCGCAGGGCGATCGACTCGGGGCGCGGGGCGCGACCGTCGAACTCGATCTTGCCGGCGTCCAGCATGGCAGCAGTGCGGCCGTTGCGCTGCTGCTCGAATGGCAGGAAAGAGCCCGCCGCGCCGGAGGGAAGCTGGATCTTCGCAATTGCCCCGAGGCGCTCTGGCGCATCGCTGAGTTCTCCAACGTCGACGAGCTGATGGGCTTGGACCGACCGCACCCGACGTCCTAAACCCCGCGCGTTTCGCGTCGCCCGCCAAGCTGTACCGAACAACACGACTCACTGATGGACAAACTCCTGATCGCTGGCGGCAATCGCCTGGACGGCGACGTTCGTGCCTCTGGCGCCAAGAACGCTGCGCTGCCGATTTTAGCGGGAACGCTTCTCGCTGACGGAGAGTGCCTGCTATCGAATGTCCCGCACCTCCGGGATATCACGACCACCATGGAATTGCTCGGGCGCATGGGGGTCGTGCTGACAGTCGACGAGCGTATGCGCATTCATGCCGACGCGGCACGGGTCGATCGCTTCGAGGCGCCCTACGATCTGGTCAAGACCATGCGCGCATCAATCCTGGTGCTTGGTCCGCTGCTGGCCCGATTCGGCGAGGCCAGCGTATCGCTGCCCGGCGGCTGCGCCATCGGTGCCCGGCCGGTCAACCTGCACATCGAAGGTATGCGCGCCATGGGCGCGGAAATCAGCGTTGAGAACGGCTACATCCACGCCCGTGCCAAGCGGCTGCGCGGTGCGCACTTCAGTATGGAAGTGGTCACGGTCACGGGTACCGAGAATTTGATGATGGCCGCGGCGCTGGCGGATGGTCGCACCGTGCTGGAAAACGCGGCGCGCGAGCCCGAGGTCCTAGATCTGGCTTTATTTCTCAATAGCATGGGCGCGCGGGTCTTGGGGGCCGGGACCGATACCATCGTCATCGACGGCGTCGAACGACTAGGCGGCTGCCAACATAGTGTGTTGCCGGATCGGATCGAGACGGGAACCTATCTGGTCGCGGCGGCCATGACCGGCGGTCGGGTGCGTGTGCGCAACACCCGAAGCGACTTGCTGGAACCGGTCCTGGCCAAACTCCGAGAGTGCGGCGCACAGGTGGCAACCGGCGAGGGCTGGATCGAAGCGAACATGCATGGCAAACGCCCGCGGTCAGTGAATATCCACACCGCACCGCACCCCGCTTTCCCGACCGACATGCAGGCACAGTTCTGCGCATTGAACAGCATCGCCGACGGTGTGGCCACGGTCACTGAGACGGTCTTTGAAAACCGCTTTATGCACGTCCTGGAAATGCAGCGCATGGGCGCGGACATTCAGATCGAAGGGAATGTGGCGATCTGTCGCGGCGTCGATCGGCTCACGGCAGCACCTGTCATGGCGACGGACCTGCGCGCATCGGCGAGTCTGGTGCTCGCAGGACTGGTTGCCGAAGGCGAGACCCTGATCGATCGGATTTATCACATAGACCGCGGCTACGACAACATCGAGGAGAAATTCGCGGCCTTGGGCGGATCGATTCGTCGGGTGCATGGGTAGTGGAAAGTACCGGGCATCAAGGACGTCACCCGAATCGACGTATCAGAAGTCAACAACCGCGAACGCGAAAGCATTGACATGGCCAACGACGCGACATTGACCATCGCGCTCTCCAAGGGGCGTATCTTCGAACAAGCGATGCCACTGCTGGAGGCCGCCGGCATTCGGGCGCTGGACGACCCGGAGCGCAGCCGCAAGCTAATCCTGGATACCGATGACGAGCGCGTGAAGTTGGTCATCATTCGCGCCAGCGACGTGCCGACCTATGTCCAATACGGTGCCGCCGACATTGGCGTCGCCGGCAAGGACGTTCTGCTGGAGCATGGCGGCGACGGCCTCTACGAACCGCTGGACCTGTGCATCGCCCGCTGCCGGCTCATGGTCGCCGGCAGACCCGATGCAGATGCCGACAGGCCCGGCCGTCGACGCCTGCGCATCGCGACAAAATACGTCAAATGCGCCGAACGTCACTTTGCCGCAAAGGGCAAGCAGGTGGAGATCATCAAGCTCTACGGATCCATGGAACTAGCGCCGTTGGTGGGTCTTTCGGATCTGATCGTCGACCTGGTCGAGAGCGGCAGCACCCTGAAAGCCAACGGACTTGTTCCGCTTGAGCATATCTGCGACATCAGCTCGCGTCTGGTCGTCAACAAGGCGTCGTGGAAGATGAAGCACCGTCGTGTCACCGGTCTGCTGGACGCCATGCGCGATGCGGTCCAGCAACGAGACGCTGCGTGATCCGGCGCCCAATCGACGGTCCACCTCCAGGATCGCAACGAACCACCGCTTTCGAGAGTAACCGAAATGGTCGATATCACCCGACTTGCCACCACCGATAGGGACTTCGCCAGGCGTCTCGACGCGCTGCTCGCCTGGGATTCGGTCTCCAACAATGACGTGCAGCAGACCGTTGACGCCATCATCGATGATGTTCGAGTCCGCGGTGACGCCGCTCTGACAGACTACACGGCCCGCTTCGATGGTTGGCATCCCCCGGATGCCGCGAGCCTCGAGATACCGGCAGCCCGTCTGCAGCAAGCGCTGGACATGATCCCGGCTTCGCAGCGCGAGGCATTGGAGACCGCTGCGGCACGCGTCCGCGCCTACGCGCAACATCAGCGCATGCAAGACTGGGAGTTTCGCGAGGCGGACGGTACGTTGCTCGGCCAACGGGTCACACCGCTGGACAGGGTCGGTCTCTACGTACCGGGGGGCAAGGCCGCCTATCCGTCATCCGTTTTGATGAACGCCATCCCGGCCAAGGTCGCCGGCGTTGCCGAGCTGGTCATGGT
>JBATTL010000247.1:0-1914 GCA_049670525.1 Thiohalocapsa sp.
GTGCCGCGCAGACGGCTGCGTGTCTTTTGACGCCCAGGTCTGTCTTTGAAGCACAAGGTATGTTTGACGAAGGTCCGTTCGCCGTCGCATACAACGACTGCGACTACGGCTTCAAGCTAACGAATGCGGGATTGCGCAACGTCTATTGCGCCAACGCGTTGCTCTACCACCATGAAGGCTACTCTCGTGGTGTAGGACGCGGCAATGACAAGCCAAGCGAGGAGGGGGCATTCGTTCGAAAGTACGCCTCATGGGTTGATCCGTTTTACAATCCGAATCTCGCACTCGGACAGACGGACTTCGCCGTCCGACCGGTGTCCGTAGTGACGACGCCTGTGCCTCGCCTGAGGGTCGCTCTTGTCACCCATAATCTGGACTACGAAGGCGCGCCGCGTGTGTTAAGCGATATCGGCTTGGGTCTTCAGCGATTTGTTTCGGCGGAAGTGATTGTGGTGAGCCCAAAGGACGGCGCGTTGCGTGCGCTCTATGAAAACCATGGATGTGAGGTCCATGTGGTCCCGACCTGTGGAGACGTCTTCCGCTCCGATACAAGGGGTTTGGATGCAGTGTCAACCATCGCCGCCTTTTTTGTCCAGCACCGCATCGACATCATCGTCGCCAACACGGTATTGTGTTGGTGGGGAATCGAAGCAGCGGCGATGGTTCGTAGTCCGAGCTTATGGGTAATCCATGAGAGTGAACCGCCGTTTACGCACCTCGCGGAACACAGCACGGAATGCGCGCGACGCGGTCGGCGCGCGCTAGCGCTACCTTATCGGGTCGTATTCGTGGCCGAGGCGACGCGCGCGGTTTTCGCAGATCTTGAAACGAGGGAAAACTTCGCCGTCTATCACAATGGCTATGACGCAAGCGAGTCTGCCGCTATGCTATCCGCAATGTCCAAACCGGAGGCGAAGGCGGCATTGGAGCTGCCGCGCAATGCGATTATCGGTTTGTTGCCGGGGACGGTGTGCGAACGAAAATCGCAAGTCGATCTCATTCACGCCATCAAGGTACTTCCCGTCGAAGCCCTAAGAAGACTCCACTTCGTTATACTAGGTGATCGCCCTTCAGAGTACAGCGCAAGGCTTCATGCGGAAATCGCCAAATTAGAGCAAACGCGTCGCGATACGATAGCGGTCGTAGACCACTGCCCCGGCGCCGAACTTTACTTTCGGGCAGCCGATTTCATGATCTCGACCTCCCGCATCGAAGCCTTCCCGAGGGTGGTTCAAGAGGCAATGCTGTTTGAGTTGCCGATGGTCGTCGCCCCCGTCAATGGTATTCAGGAGCAGGTTCAAGATGAAGTGAGCGCTCTATTTTATCCATCAGGGGACACTACAAGCCTTGCTCGACAGATTGAGCGAATTGTTGCCGAGCCTGGGCTTCGACATCGACTAGGAACGAATGCCCGCGCGACCCTAGACAGATTCCCCAGTGTCGATGAAATGGTTAAATTCTACGCTTCACAGATTGAGCAAGCATGGCTCTCTGCTCGCTAACGCAAGCAGGGCGAGCGCACTCTAACGAGGATCACCCAAGAAAACCTCGTTCGCTGCCACACTCACCAAGACCCGCAGCTGCCAACCGCTAGCGTTTCTCCTGAGCGTGGTTGCGTCCTTTCGCAAGCCTGAAATTGCCACCTGGGCAAGCGAACTACATCCATCGCGATAGCATCGTCGGCCGCGACTGCCTAGCCTTCCCCTGCGGCACCGCCGCTGCCGACGTCCAAGCATCATTCGGTGCTCGCCGGCGGCCTGGCGGCTACGCTTGACTTGAGATGGAGGAGTTCCGTTGGGCTCAACATCATTCTAGGCGACGTCAAGAACGCACTGCACAGCACCCATTAAAGGCCAGTCACCAACCATTGCCCTGACTATTACACACAACTTCCCTGGCCAAGTCCGCGCTGCG
>JBATTL010000248.1:0-1869 GCA_049670525.1 Thiohalocapsa sp.
CAGCATCGGGAACAGCCATTTGAGGAGGTCGTTCCGGCTCCGCGCGATCTCGAGCTTCATATCGGCGCGAACCTGTTCGATGTCTCTCTTGAGCTCCGCACGGACCTGCTCGATCTGGCCACGAACCCGCTCGACTTGGGCACGCACCTGCTCGATGTCGAGCTTGAACTCTGCGCGGACCTGCTCGATCTCTTTCTGCAAGCGCAGCTCGCTCTCGCGTACATGGGCCTGCGTGGCCAGCTCGGGGAGGTGCGGGTAACGCTCCTCGAGGCGCTCGAAGGCCTCGGCGATCACGCGTGCGCGGGCGCGGTCGTCGGGCGCGGAGGTCAGGGCTTCGTAGAGGGCGACGCTCGAGATCATGGGGTGAGTGTGGCAGGGGGCCGGGGTGTCGGCAAGGTCATGTCAGCGAAGGGTTGCCTAGGTACGGGGTAATGCCCGTGTTTGGGCAGGTACGAGCCGGCATCTTAGTCGCCGGCTTCGTCGCCACTCGCTGGCCCCTGCGCCTGTAGCTGCGCCACCTCCTCACGAAGCCGTTCGCGTTCGTCCTTAATCCTAGAAAGAGCAGTTGACCGCTTCGGCGTAGATGCAAGTCTCTGTTTTCTCGGAAAGCCTGTCGAAGTCGGCCACTCACCTGCTGGGTGATCGGCGCTACGGCCGCCAGTGCACGCCCCGCGGGACGCACCCTGACGATCGTCCAACTGCGCTATGAGAGGTTGATGGCTTCGAATTCGGCCGTCTTGCGCCTGAGGAAGCACACGGCCATGTTGGCCTTGCGATCGATACCCTCGGGTGTGAGCAGGTACGCGTAGGCGATCTTGTTGCGGCTGTTCTTGAAGTTGTCGGCTTTGATCCAGCCCTTTCTAGCCAGCGCCTGCAGACAGTGGTTGGTCTTGCCGAGGCTCACGCCGAGCGCTTGGGCGAGCTGCCGTTGGCTCATGTCCGGGCGCGACTCGAGAAGCCGCAGGATGCGGTAGTGGATCGCGTCGTTCAATGCAGTGGCGAGAGTCGCTTGCTCAGGCACGCTACCGCCGTGCCGTGCGCGTCTTGCGGCGGCGGTTGGGAGGACGCAAACGATGGCGGGAAAATTCTCCGCTCATACGTTCAACATTTGAACGCAATGCTAGGCCGCTTCGGAGGCTTGTCAAGCGGTTTTAGGTGCGTGAGTTGGGCGCCCGCTTTGCGGATTGCGCCCGGCTTCGGAATAAACCTTAGTCGAAATGCTTGGGTAAAGACTGCGTGGTGGTTCACAACGCGGTTGGCGGCAAACGCTGATGGTGACCGACGGCGCCGGGGTCGTCGTTCAGTCGATCCACGATCCTCTTCCTCCCGCCGCCGCGGAGCCGTTCAGAGTCTCCGCGCACAGCAAAGCTCAGTGCTCCTCAAAGACGGCAGTCAACGTCGGCGCGTCGAGGAGACGATCCGTCCAGCGTTCCAGCTGTTCCAGGCCGGCGCCTCGGATCCGGCTGCGGGTGGCCTCGTCCAGCGGGCCGAACCGCCGGGTCAGTAGGCGCTCAAAAAAGGCGGCTTCGCCTTCCAGCTTGCCTTCTCGCTTGCCTTCTCGCTTGCCTTCCAGCCTGCCTTCTTCCAAACCCTCGCGCCGCGCCGCGTTGCGGTCGGTGACGGCGTCACTGAGGGCGCGCTCGCGCGCGAGTGCGCGGTAGCGCTCGTCTTCATCGGCGCTGATGCGCTTGAGCTCTTTCATGGCCTCTTCGACAGCGGGAGCGTTCAACGTGCTCATGCGACCCTCGTCTTGCCAGTGTTTCAGAAAGCTGACCCAGGCGGCCAGGTCGGCCTCTTGTTGCGCTGCGAGGCCGAGCCGATCGGCCTTGGGCAGCTCGATGAGATGCAATTCTAGCTGATCGCCCAAGC
>JBATTL010000249.1:0-4663 GCA_049670525.1 Thiohalocapsa sp.
CGTCGCTGGTGATGATCGCAAGCCAAACCGGCACGAGCTTACCAACCGCCGAAGATCTGGCGGTGATCGACGGCTTGACCATTGCGCTGCTGTTGCTCGGTCTCGGCATCAAGGCCGGCATGGTGCCCTTGCACGTCTGGCTGCCCTTGGCGCATCCGGCGGCGCCGATCGCGGCGAGCGCGGTGCTGAGCGGTGTGATGATCAAGACCGCGCTGCTGGGCTGGATGCGATTCTTGCCCATCGGCGCAATCGCGCTTCCCGATTGGGGTGGGTTGCTCGTGTTCGCCGGAACGTTGACGCTGTTGTTTGCGCTGCCGGTTGGCCTGACCCAATCCGACCCCAAGGTCGTGCTGGCCTACTCGAGCATCAGCAAGATGGGACTGATGATGCTTGTGCTAGGCGTCGCGCTGATCGAACCGGCGCTCGCCCCCGCCGCGGTGGCCGGTATCGCGTTTTACGCAGCGAACCATGCACTGGTCAAAGGCGGGCTGTTCCTTGGCGTCGGTATGCGCAAGTATTCGGCCACGCGGCCGCCCGTCATCCAAGCGCTCGTACTCGGTGGTCTGGTCTTCCTGGCTTTGTCCCTGGCCGGCGCGCCATTGACCAGCGGCGCCGTCGCCAAGTACGAGCTGAAGCCAGTTCTGGGCGCCGTCGACTGGGCTTGGATCGCCGCTGTCGTAGCCATTTCAACCTTCGGCACGACACTACTCATGGTGCGCTTTGTCTGGCTCAGTTACCGCATCGAGCCGCATTCCGAGCCGGGCTACCGATGGCCCGGCGTCGGCTGGGGCTTGCTGATCGCACTGGTGCTGGGGATTTCATTGGTGTTCGGCGCCTGGCCGGCCTGGAAGACGAACCTAGTCAACGTCCCCCTGGCGCTGAACCTGGGTCTGCTCGCGCTACTGATCGGCCTGCTTCGCCCAAAGCTGCTCGCACCATTGGCGGACCGCATCCCCCCAGGCGACATCCTGTCGCCAGCCTCGTCAATTTGGACGCAAGCCAGCGACTATTACCAGGCCACGGAAAGGCGTTGGCAAACTAGCCGAGGAAGAATGCAGGAGATCGCGAATGGGGCATACCAACGCATCCTCGGTGCGTCGAGCGGAGACCCGGAACGCAGCCTGCGCCACTGGACCGTGGCCGGCGGTGTCTGGATCGGTATCAGCGCGGTGCTACTCCTGTTCGTCCTGGCGGGGTTGCCGCCCAAGACAGTATCCATCCATCCTTCGCCGCTGCCCGAAGCACCCCAGGAAGTCGCGCCCCATCGGCCGGACGGGGACGCCAAGCACAGAATAGCCGCGCCATTGGACCCCACCCCAACCCCAGACCCCACCGATCTGGTCGTCGCAACCGACGCCGCTCCCGTTGACACCATGCCGGCAGGCAGCGGGACAGTTCAAGAGACAGCGTTCACTCCAGTGCCGGCAGCAGAGGTATCAACACCCAACGAGGCGCAATCCGACACGCAGGCAGAGCAAGGATCCGAATCGATCGAGACGGCGCCGAGAACGAGTAGCGAAGCGACGACAGTCCAGGCTACCGAGACGCAGACCGACGTTACGGCAAGCCGAGCAAAAGTCGACCCGGCAGCGCGGTCAAACGCGCTGGCTTCTGAACGCGCTTTCGCCTGGGCCATCGAAGCCCCACCGGCGATGGCATCACAACCAGATGTGGATCCGGGAGCAGGTGTCGCTGCGCTCTGCGAGACAGACCGCATCTATGTGTTCGCGCCCGGTGGCGTTGCCGGCCCCGAATTGGAGCTGAATCGCTGCACAGCCGCCGGCGAGCCGATGCGGGCGCCAGATCGCAACCGAGAAGTCACGCGGCGCGTTCAGCTGCTCCTCGCGCTCAGGGGCTATGAACCGGGTCCCGCGGATGGACTCATCGGGTCTCGCACCAAGGCGGCCGTCCGTCGTATGCAACAAGACAGCGGCCTGAATACGGACGGCAATATCACCTTCGAGGTCTTGGATCTACTACAGACCGACGCCGCCGACTAGCGCCGTGTCTTCTCCGTACCGAGCCTCTGTGGTCTAGCGCATCGGTTCATGTACAACCCACTGAGGCGTGAGGAGATGTCGATACCTGAAAGTTTCCTACCGATTAGTGGAAGCGGCGCTCCAACGGGTAAGGGAAAACATCCTCCACCAGACCGTCGCGGATCGCGGCTTGCCGGGCGCGCCACCAGGCCGGGTCGAAGAGGTCTCGGTGCAGTGGTCGGAATGCCTTGCGGAAACGTGGGTCGGTGAGCAGAAAGGTCTCGAATTCCTCCGGAAACACATCCCCAGGAGCCGCCGTGTACCAGACCTCTTCCGCAAACTCCATTTCCGGAAACGGCGGCGGCGGGATATCCCTAAACTGGCACTCGGTCAGATAGCAAAGCTCGTCATAGTCGTAGAACACAACGCGGCCCTGGCGGGTAACACCGAAGTTCTTGAACAAGAAGTCCCCGGGGAAGATGTTTGCGGCGGCGAGTTGTTTGATGGCGTCGCCATATTCGGCGGCGGCGTGGGTGATGTCGTCCTCGTCAGCGCTGGCCAAGTACAAGTTCAACGGTGACATGCGCCGCTCGATATAGAGGTGCTTGATGATCACTTGATCCTCGACCTGCTCGATGCTCTGCGCGCATTCGTCGCGCAGTATGCTGATGAGTTCGTCAGAGAAACGCACCCGTGGGAAGGCGACGTGGGAATACTCCCAGGAATCGGCCATGCGCCCGACGCGGTCGTGCATCTTGACCAGCAGGTACTTGTCCATGACCTGCTCGCGAGTCATCTCCTTGGGCGGAGGAAAACGATCCTTGATGACTTTGAACACATAAGGAAACGAGGTCAGTGTGAATACGCACATCACCATGCCGCGTATGCCTGGCGCAATGACCAATTGGTCGCTTGAATAGCGCAGATGTTTAAGGAAATCCCGGTAGAACTCCGCCTTCCCGAACTTTTGCAGTCCGATAGCCGTGTATAGCTCCGCCTTACCCTTGTGCCTCATCAGCGGACGCAGGAACTCCACGATTGCCGCCGGCACCTCGGTATCGACCATAAAGTAAGCTCGCGAGAAACTGAAGATGTTCGAGATGTCGTCCTCACCACTCAGCAAAGTGTCGACGAACAGTCCCTGCTTGTCGTCGTTGAGGATCGGGATCACAAACGGGATTTGCTCGGCGCCGTTAATGACTTTGCCAATGACATAGGCCGCCTTGTTGCGAAAGAAGGGCTCGGATAGCACTGCAAGTTGGAAGTTCTGGTACCGCGCTCGATTGGTCGGAAAGCGCTCGCGGATAGCGCGCATGAGGTTGCGGATGTCGCGCCGACGGTCACGATAAGGGACGCGGAAGTCCATGTCCTCCAAGATACTGGCGATCACATGGGCGAACCCGTCGCGAGCCGGATAATAGGGCCGGAAGATCGGGACCTCCGCCTCTAGATGCTCGGTGGAGAGCATGGGCCAGACGAAGATATAGGCGTTATTGTAGTAGCGTCGGTGAAAAAGACGGCAGAACACGGAATTGTAGAAGGTCTCGGCGAGCTCCGGCTGATGATGCATCGGCAGCATCCGGGAATACTCGATCTTGACCCGTTTCCAAAGCGCATCTTCCGGGCTGCGCAAATGAAACTCACGGTGCAGTACCCCGGTCGTTTCGGTGACCCGACGGTCGTAGAAATTGATGCGCTCGCGTGCGGCCCGCTGCACCGCCCGCCAGTCCGCTTGCTCGAAGCGCTCGCGGGCACCGGAGGTGATGTTAAGAAACAGGCGGTAGTGGCGTTCGAAGCCGTCGAGTATGGCCTCGGCCAGTTGTTTGGCTTCAATCCAGGCCATGCCGACCTGTCCCGACGAGCTGAATTGTCCCGGCGGGCGAGGACCGCGCCGTCTGCATCTGCTCGGATACTAGCGGGGAGTGTCTGAAAGCCTTGTGCATCTGCCCCATGGGTGGGATTTGCAGTAAGGACTGCCGAGCCGTCCCCGATTCGTTATCGGGAATCCGCAGGCGTCAGCGGTACCGGAGATACGACGATGCCGTCACCATCGCAGTACACCCAATCGCCTGGGGCGATGCGCACACCGGCTATTTCTACCGGCAGGTCGCGCTGTCCCTCGCCTCGGCGTGTGCTCTTGCGTGGAATCGCTGCCAGAGCCTTGATGCCGAGTTCCATCTCCGCAAGCCGGCCAGTGTCGCGCACGCAACCGTCGATAATGACACCGGCCCAGGAATTCGTTACGGCACTCGCGGCGATGAGGTCTCCGAGCATCGCACAACGGGGGGAGCCGCCGGCATCCACCACGAGTACCCTACCCTCACCCGGCTGCGCGAGCGCCTCCTTGATCCGCGAGTTGTCCTCGAAGCATTTGACCGTAACGGCCTGGCCGAAGAAATCCTGTCTGCCGCCAAAATCCGCGAAGATTGCTTCGCAGACCGCTAGGTCGTCCGCGAACTGATCATACAGATCGGCAGTGCTGATAGTCATGACGGGTGATGATCCAAAACAGGACGACGGGCAGGCGGCTGCAGGGGGAGTGCGAGTCTCCAAATCGCGCGGCAGAACTGGCGCTATCGGTTCTGCCGCAGCCGACGCCGGTCGGACTAAGGCGATTGCCGGAAAATCTCATACCAGATGACGCAGGACTGCGGTTCGCCTTCTAAGGAGCACCGGCAGGAGCA
>JBATTL010000250.1:0-11055 GCA_049670525.1 Thiohalocapsa sp.
GGACAGCTTCGCCCACTGGGCTGGGCGTCGAGGCGTCGTCAAGCCGATCGGCGGCCGCGCGCAGCGTGGTGCCCAGGTTGTAGCCGGTGTCGCCGTCCGGCACGGGGAAGACGTTGATGCGGTTCAGCAGCTCTTCCTGCTCAAGCACAGCCAGGGTTCCTGCGCGCAGCGCCCCCGCGAAGTGCGCGCCGGTCATGCGCTGGATCATTGCCACAGACGCCTCCACCCGCGCATCGGTCGCGCTCATTGCGCGTCGCGGTTCCGCATCAGCGCGACCAAGTGAGGAACGGCGCAAGCGGTCTCAACGCCCCAACTCTCGAGCCCGGGCCTCGGTCGCCGCGGACGCGCTTCCCCCCGGGGCCAATCCCCGCTCCTCGTTCGGCGCCTTCACGCGGAACAGGATCGCGTAAAGGGTCGGCACGATGATCATGGTCAGCAGCGAGGCAAAGCCCAAGCCGGCCATGATGGTGATGGACATGTTGACGAAGAAGACGTCCGACAGCAGGGGGATCAGCCCGAGTATTGTCGTCGTCGCCGCCAGCAATACCGGTCTTAGGCGGCTGACAGCCGAGTCCAGGATGGCGGTGTAGGGCTCTTTACCTTCTGCGATCTGCTGGTCCATCTCTTCGATCAAGACGATGGCATTCTTGATCAAGAGACCCACCAGCGACAGGGCTCCGAGCAGGGCCATAAAGTCGAAGGCGTGGTTGGTGGCAAGCAACCCGGCGGTGATCCCGATGATGGCGAGCGGCACCGTGAGCCAGATGATCAGCGGCTGTCGTACCTTGGCGAACAGCAGGATGCTGATCAGGATCATCATCAGGAAGCCGCCCGGCAGGGCCGCGGCCAGTGCCCCTTGCGCGTTCTGACTGTCCTCGTATTCCCCACCCCAGACCAGGGAGTAGCCCGGCGGCAGTTCCATGGCCTCGATCTGCGGTCGCAGACGGTCGAACACCGGGGTCGCCAGCTCTCCGGTGGGGTTGGCCGACGCGATGATGGTCTGAATGCGGTCACGACCGCGCACCACCGCGTTCTCCCACACCGTCTCGAACCCGGAGATGACCTGGGCCGCCGGCACGCCTTTGGCCAGCACGGGGCTCCAGACCTGAATGTCCTGGATATTGTCGATGTCCGCCCGCTCCTTGTCCGGTGCCCGTCCGTAGATGGGCAGCAAGCGCACACCGTCGCGGAACAAGCCCACCGGTGCCCCCTCGAAGGCGTACTGCAGGGCGCTGGACAGATCGTCATAGGTAATGCCCAACAGCCGGCCCACCTGTTCGTTGAACAGGGGTCGAACCAGCTTCACCGGCTCGCGCCAGTCGTCGCGCACATCCTTGGTCTCCGGATCGGCGCGCAAGATCGCCTTGGCCTGCTCGGCAAGCTCACGCAGCACTTGCGGGTCCGGGCCGCTCAGGCGCGCCTCGATCTTGGAATCTCTCCCCGGGCCGATACGCAGCGACTTGATAATGGGATCGAGATGCGGCATCCCATCGCGCATCATGCTATTCACCGCATCCCAAACCGCAGGGATCTGGTCGCGGGTCTCGGTTTGCACCAAGATCTGCGCATACACCGAGTCCTGATCTCTGGGGTCGTACACGAGGGTGAAGCGTTGGTGGGGACCGCCCACCACCGAGGTGGTCTGCACCACGCCGGGTTGCTGGCGCAGGAAGTCGGCAACGGCCAAGGTATCGTCGCGGGTCCGGCGGATATCCGTACCCTGGGGCTCCCAAATATCGACAAAGAAGATCGGCGTGCTGGACTCGGGGAAGAATGCCTGCTTCACCGAGCCAAAGCCGATGACGGCCAGGACGAACATGCCGACGACGATCCCGATCGTCACCCAGCGAAAACGCAGTGCCGTGGCGACGATGCCACGATAAACCATGAAGAAACGCCCGCCGTAGGGATCCTTCTGCTCGCCATTGTCTAAATCTTTGTCCGGCTTGAGCAGCAAGGCGCACAGCAGCGGCGTGGCACTGATGGCGGTGACCCAAGACAGCAATAGCGAATAGAGGATGACCCAGAACAGGGAGTTGGCAAACTCACCGGTCGAATCGGGCGAGAGCCCAATGGCGGAGAAGGCGACGATGCCGATGACGGTGCCGCCGAGCAGCGCCCAAATGCTCTTGCCCACTGTCTCACGGGCGGCGATGGCCGGGTCCATGCTCGCGCGAATGCGGATCAGCATCCCCTCCGCCACCACGATGGCGTTGTCCACCAGCATGCCCAACGCGATGATCAGGCCACCAAGCGAGATGCGCTGCAATTCGATGCCGGCATCGGCCATGAGCATCAGGGTTCCGGCCACCGTGATCAGGAGCACGGCACCGATGATCAGCCCCACCTTTATGCCCATAAACAGCAGCAGGACGATGATGACAATGGCCACCGCCTGGCCGACGCTGAGGATGAAGCCGTTGACGGATTTCTCCACCTCCGCAGGCTGGTTATAGATCTGTTGCAGATTCATCCCCAGGGGAATATTCGGTGTTAGCTCGGTGATACGCTGGCCGACGGCTGCCCCCACCGCGACCACGTTTTGGCCGCCGAGCATGGAGATACCCAAGGTCAAGGCCGGCTTGCCGTTGACGAAGAAGTAGCCCTTCGGCACATCGATATAGGCGCGTTTGATCTCGGCAATATCGCGCAGAAAAATCAGCTTCTTGTTGTCGGAGCCGATGAGCACGTCGCCGATGGCCTTCACCGATTGAAAGGCCCCGGTGGGCTTGATGCGCAGATACTGGTCCTCGACCCGCACCTGGCCTGCATCGGCTACCACGTTCTGGGATTTAAGGATGTCACCGATGCGCCCCAGCGGAATGCCGAGCTCGGACAACCTGGAGCGGGACATCTCCAGGTACACCACCTCCTGTTGCTCGCCGCCGATGGAGATCTTGCGCACCCCGGGCACCAGCACCAGCTCGCGCTTCAGATAGTCCGCTGCATTCCACAGGTCGCGCCAACTGTAGCCATCGCCGGTGAGGGCCAGGTAGACCCCATAGACGTCAGCGAACTCGTCCACGACGATCGGCTTCTGCGCACCGGGGGGGAGCTTATGCTCCATATCCGTGATCTTGCGCCGCAGTTCGTCATAGATGCCCGGAAAATCCTCAGGCTTATACTCGTCTTTGAACTGGATCAGGATATCCGACATCCCCGGACGGGAGATGGACATCTTGATGTACTTGATCTGCTCCATGCGCTGGATGGCGTCTTCCACATGGTAGGTGATCTCGTCCTGCACCTCCTGTGCGGAAGCGCCCGGGTAATAGGTGATGACCTTCGCGTTCTTGATGGTAAAGGGAGGGTCTTCCAGCTTCCCCATCTCCTGGTAGGCGGAGATGCCGCCGCCCACCAGGACGATGATGATCAGCCAGGAGACAACCTTTCTGCGTACCGAATATTCGCCGACGTTCATCTGGACCTAACCCCTGACATCAGGATTCACTGTCGGCTGCGGAGGGGGCTGTGCCAATCGGTGTGTCGACCGGCGCTTCGACCGGCGCTTCGACCGGAAGCGCAGGCTCGACCGCCTGTTGGGCCTTCTGGACCTCCTGCTCGGCCTTTTCGATCTCGGGGTCGATGGGGAACGGGGCCTCCTCAGGGCGCGGCAGCGCCTGCTCCAGCTGCTCCATCAGGCGCACCGGCATCCCCTCGGCCAGATAGCCGACGCCGGCGGTGACGATGCGCGAGCCAGCGTCGATACCACTCTTCACCTCGATATTCCAGCCGCTCATGCCGCCCACCTGGACCGGTTGTTTGGAGACGGTCATCGTCTCCTCGTCAATGACCCACACGAACGGCTCCAGACCCTCGTCTGCCGTCACTGCGCTGACGGGCAGGTAATATTTGGTGTCGGACTCCTGCAAAGACCCGAGTACGGCGACCACGTCTGCCGTCATGCCGGGCAGGATGGTCACGCCCTTCGGAGCCACCATGAGGAAGGTCATCGCAAAGGTTTGGGTGGCCGCATCGGCCCGGGTCGAGACCTCCTTGAACACCAGATCGATACGCTGGTCTGGCGCGGCGTCGAAGGTCGCGTAGACAGGTACCCGATTCCTCGCACTCCCACGCTCGGCCGGATCGACGCGTGAGACGATGTTCTCCGGCACGTCCACCTTGATCTCCAGCTGATCCTCGTCCTGAATCGCCAGCACATTCTGCTTCGCCTGCACCTCCTCGGCCTGCTCGACATAGCGCTGAGCGACCGTGCCGCCAAAGGGAGCGGTCA
The DNA here is from genome assembly GCA_049670525.1 of Thiohalocapsa sp. Classification (GTDB taxonomy): domain Bacteria; phylum Pseudomonadota; class Gammaproteobacteria; order Chromatiales; family Chromatiaceae; genus Thiohalocapsa. Next base: position 4,235 of record JBATTL010000250.1, read on the forward strand.
GCTTGGTGTACTCGACGTCCTGCACGGCCGCCTGCAAGGCGGCCTCAGCGCTCTTGTAGTCGCCCTCCTTCTGATCGAAATCGGAGCGGGAAATGAAGCCATCGTTGACGAGTTCCTTCGCGCGCTCGAAATCGGCCTTGGTTCGATCAAAGGTGGCCTGCCGATCCTGGAGCGTGATTTCGAAATCAGTCGGGTCCAACTCGGCCAGGACCTGCCCCGCCACGACCACATCGCCCTCGCGCACCAGGACCGCCCGCACGGTTCCGGGGATCCGAAACCCCAACTCCGCCTTGCTGGTGGAATCGACGCGGCCGGGGAATCTGCGCTCACCGCTGGCCTGCGGTCCACCGACGATGACGCTCTTGACCGGTCGCGCCTGGTCAACGACCTCCGGGGGCCCCTGCTCCGAGCAGGCACTGAGCACACTCAGCACCAGTACGGCCAAGGCGAACAAGAAGGGGTTTGATCGGGCGATGGGAGCAACAGGGTTCGGGTATTTGTTCACGTCGATCGTACGGCGAGGTCGTTGAGTTGGAGCGGGACGGAATGCTAGCACAGGGGCGCCGCTGGTTCGCTGCAGCGGTCTGTGCCGGACTGGACGGGAGTGATGGGCATCTCGCCATATCCCCGATGAAACGCCACGGTCACCGCGTCGGTGTCCAAACCTCGGAGACGCCGGTCTCGGGCACGTACGCGAGGATGCGGCTGTCATTGGTGTCGGCGATGAGGATCCGGGAGCCGACAACCGCGAGCCCGCCGGGCTCTTTGAGCCGATCGACGGCGCCATCTCCGCCGCCCGGCTCGCCGTTACCAAGCAGCGAGCGTACGCGATCGCCGCGGAGATCGATCTCGCGAATGGCGGAGGCCTCCGCATCGGCCACATAGAGTTTGCCATCGCGTAGCGCAAGTCCGCTGGGCTGGCTGAATGTCGACTCGAGCAGCCCCCCGTCGCCGAACATCAACCCCCGCGGGCCGCGAAAGCGCGCTGCCGCCAGGCTGCCGTCCTCGAAGCCCGCCTCCGCGCCGATCTCGTGCAGGACACGGCCCTGCAGGCCGACTGGAAAATTGGGTGCCGGAGGAAATTCGGTGTCCTGCTGCTCGGCGTAGGAGACGCTGGCGAGTGCGAAGAGGGCGATCAGAGGGACCAGGAGCCCATGCAATGCTGTCATAGCCATGTCACTCTGAGCGGTACGTTTGCGGCATAACGGCGCGACGGAGTCGCCGACCCCCTCGCTTGCTGCGCCCAGGTCGTCCGTGCGGCGCGCTATCGCGCCACGCAACACTAGCTCAGGTCTTCGGCGGCACGTACCCCGCGGGCATCGTAACGCCCTCGCCGAAGAAGAACTGTTCCATCTCCAATTCGAGGAACTGGCGCGACTTCGGATCCAACGGGCTCAGTCGGTTCTCGTTGATGAGCATCGTTTGGTGCTTGAGCCAGTCGGCCCAGGCCTGTTTCGAGACGTTCTCGAACACGCGCTTGCCGAGGTCGCCGGGATAAGGCAAACGATCCAGTCCTTCGGCCTCGCGACCGATTTTTACGCAATTTACCATGCGGGTCATTGAGCTTCTCCGTTGTCGTGGGGTTTCACCTTGGTGATCTCGTCGAGCAGGCGTCTTACCGGAGCGGGCAAGCCGATGTTGCCGGGGTCGGCCGGATCGATCCATACCTGCGCGCCGTTGTCGGCGATGACTGCAGGGTTCGCACTGAGACGGACCGCCGTGGGTTGGATGTCGAGGTGAAAGTGGGAGAAGGTATGCCGGCGCGGCGGCAGCAATTCAAGCCGCGAGATGCCGCTGCCCAGGCGCTCACGGCACCAGTCCGTGGCGTCCTCGCCGTCCGCCAGCTCCGGCGGCACCCAGAGTCCGCCCCAGACACCACTGGGAGGGCGCCGCTCCAGCAGGATGCACCCGAGCGGATCGGTCACAACCAGCATCCGCGCTTGTCGCACCGGATTATCCTGTCGGGGCTTGGATCCGGGATAGGACTCCGGGCGACCCTGTCGGAACCCGGTGCAGTGCTCCGCCAATGGACAGCGGCGGCACGCGGGCTTCGAGCGCGTGCAAAGCGTCGCCCCAAGATCCATCATCGCCTGGTTGAAGTTCGCAACCCGATCGGCCGGGGTCAGTTGTTCCGCCAGTTGCCAGAGATTAGCGAGCACCTTTGAGCGTCCCGGCCAGCCGTTGACGCCGAAACAGCGGGCGAGCACGCGCTTGCAGTTGCCATCAAGGATCGGATGATGCCGGCCGAGTGCCAGCGATAGTATGGCACCAGCCGTTGAACGGCCAATCCCGGGCAGCGACTGGAGGGCGCCGATGTCCGCCGGCAGTTCGCCTTTGTGCTGCTCGACGACGAGCCCAGCGGCCCGATGCAGATTCCGGGCGCGGGCGTAGTAGCCGAGGCCGGACCACAGGTGCAACACGTCGTCCTGATCCGTGGCCGCGAGGGAAACCAGATCCGGGAACCGGGCGACGAATCGCTCGAAATAGGGGACAACGACACCGACTTGCGTCTGCTGCAACATGATCTCCGAGACCCACACCCGGTAAGGCGTCGGCTGCTGCTGCCAGGGAAGATCGGTGCGGCCGTGGGTGTCGAACCAGGCAAGCAGGGCGCTGGCGAAGGCGTCCGACGGCCATGGGTCATCTGGTAGGGCCGGAAGCAGATCATCCGGCGCCAGATGCTCCGGCATCAGAAACCGAACAACCCGCGCAGGCCCTGCTCCAGACCCTTGATGCCGGTGCTTTCCTCGATCTGTTTCAAGGTATCGCGATTTCGATCCAGGAGACGCCGCGCTCCATCCCGCAGAGCCGGGCCGAGATCGGGTCGCCAGGTTGGACGTTGCCAGTCACCGGTAACGGCAACCGGCACCTGGATGCCCCCGAGCCCTCGCGGCCCGCGACCGTCCGGCGGATCGACAAAGGACGCGTTCAGATCGAGGTCCAGCGTCTCAGAAAGTACGTCGAATCGGCCCTGACCGGTGACCTGGAGCATTGGTGAACGCCCCGTGATGTCCTCGGTCAGAAACACGCCGCCGCTGCCGACCGCGGTAGCGGTCAGCGTGGAGAACTCCGTCGCCCTGACAGCGTCGGCCTCATTGCCGCCGACGGCCTTGACCAGCGGACCGAGATCAAGACCGTCGAAGCGGCCATTCTGCACTTTCACCGCGACGGTACCCGAGAGATCGGCCTTAACCGCGGCAGCGTCCGCGCCGGTCCCGGTCAACTCGGCATTGATATCAACCGTGCCGGAAATCGGTGCCACGCCCTGTTGATCCGTCAGCAATGCCGCGACGTCAATACTGGCGGCCTGGCCGCGCAATGTCTGGCGCGGCGCGGCGGCGGCGCGCGCGTCGTATTCGACATGGCCAATCAGGCGGCCACCATAGAATTCAGTCACATCGAGGTCGGCCGCCGCCACGGCACCCCGTCCTTCGGCATCGATGGCGACATCGCCGTAGCGCAGACCATCGACGCGCACCGTGCCCGCCTCGAACCTCAGCATTCGGTTCGCGTTGTGATGGAGATCGGGCAGCGGCGGCGGCGCTATGCGACCTGGGGGCGCCAACACGCAGTCTGCGGCCAGTTCCACCGCGGTGCTCGCCACATCCTTCCGTTCGGCCGCGAGATAGGGGTCGAGATCCAGGCCGTCGAGGGCGAGAACGGCCACCCCGACCGGTTCTTGAGCGAGCCACAGTGACGCGCTGCCGGCGGCATTCGTGTCATCGACACGCAGCATCGCGGACGCAAGCAATAGATGATCGCGTTTGACGACGAAACGCCCCTGCATCGCTGCACATCGCAGCGTCGACGGTGCACCGCGGCGGGGACCATAGCCGTGCAACTGCATCCAGCTGCGAAGATCAAAACCGGGCACTTTGAAGTCAACGGTGAGCTCGGATGAAGCATCGAAACGCCGAAGTTCGAGACCGGCGTCGACGCTCAGCGCGCCTGAGTCCAGGGCCAACGCCGGGATGCGCCAGACCGCGGAGTCCACGTCGTGCATGAGGTCAGCGTCGAGCGCCAGCGCGAGTCCGCGACCTTCGCCAATGGACAGATCCGATCCACGCAGCCGCAAGTCGCCAATCCGCGCCAACACCGGAACCAGCTCCGGGGTCAACGTCGGGGCCAGCCCCGGGGCGGCACCCAGCGACGCCTCGATGGTGGCGCTAAGCCGCAGCACGCCCCCGAGTGTCGGCTCGTCACCTTCGACCGCGAACTCCGCGTCAAACTGCCCGTTCTGGCCAACCGTTGTCGGCCCGGCGTCGAGCGCGAACAGGGACCAGGTCCAGCCGTCGGCGTCATCGGGATAGCGCAAATCGATATGCCCGTCGCGGACGCTGAACGCTTGCGCCAGCGGGAACCATCGGTGCGCCGCAGCCGATTCCGCACCTGGATTCTCCCCTCGGTCAGCATCGTGCCGCGGCCCCGCGACATGCGAGGTGCCGTCTTGTCGCTCCCAGTTTCCACGTCCGTCGGCATCGACCGACAGATCAAGCTGCAGAGACTCTAGCGTCGCGCGCTTAACGTCGAAGCGGCCGGCGAACAGCGGCAAGGTGGCGATATGAATGCGAAGCAGCGCCGCCCGTGCGATCGGCGGCTGGGAGCCAGCAGGGGCCGTCAGGGTCAATGGGCCGAGTTCCACCACGGGATGCGGCAACAGACTCAGTCTGGGCTCGCCCTCGATCCGCAGCCGACGGCCCGTGGTATCGAATATGGCGCTCTCGATGGACCGGGACAGCCCGATTCCGTCGATCACGCTCGGCGCCGCCACGAGCAGAACGGACACGACGAGCAGTGGGACGGCAAGCAGCGTGATAACGGTCTTGATCGTCCTGGACATCACCGGCCCTCAGTCGATTTCATGCTCGCCGCCGCAGCGCCAGCATAGGTCGAAGCTGCCGTCGATGAGTTCGCCACAGCCGCGGCAGACCCAAGAGCGTCCGGTATCGCGGGCATTGTCCGCGAGGAAGCGTTGCAACAGCTCTCGACCTCGCACGAGATCGTCGTCGTGAACAATCCAGACGCTGGGGTAGATGTCCGCCGGTAACTCGCCCATGGCTCCCGATAAGTAATCGCCGAGGATGCGGTTGTCGACCAGATGGCGGTCGAGGAAATCGCTGAGCAGCTGGGCCTCCAGGCGGTCGGCGGCTTGGTAGATACGCTGCATCAGCGCTGCATCAGAACAGGGGGAAGTGGAGCGGGTGATGGGAATCGAACCCACGTTAGAAGCTTGGGAAGCTCCTGTTCTACCATTGAACTACACCCGCGCTGTTCGGATTGTAGGCTGGGGACCAGGTGGCGGCAAGCGGCGACCCCAGTTCTGAACGGGATCATGAACCCAGTTGCGGCCAGGAATCGCGCAACGGGACAAGACCAAGCCGGGATCATGCTCGCTGGACCTCGCCGCCGCTGACGCCACTCAGGCGTCCATCCGATACATGCCGTCAATTTCGTCCCGGTAGCGAGCCACGACTTGGTTGCGTTTGACCTTCATGGTCGGCGTCATCAAGCCATTGTCCACGGACCAGGGCTCCAGCGTCAGTGTCACGCGGCGAATCTTCGCATAGCCAGGGAAGTCCACCAGCACATCACGGATACGAATCTGCATGTCTTTCACCAACCTTGGGTCATGTAGACTCTCGCGTTTGTCCGGCGCCAGTCCGTATTCACGGGCCAACCCGGTCCACAGATCGGCGTTCAACACAAGCAGGGCGGTCAGATAGGCATGTCCCTCACCGATAACCAGGACTTGATCGAACAACGGATCGAACCCGATGGCCATTTCCATGTCCGCGGGAGGTACCTTCTCGCCATTGGACAGCACCAGGATGTCTTTGATTCGGCCCGTTATATACAGGTGGCGACCATCGATACGGGCCTGATCGCCGGTGCCCAACCAACCTTCGGCATCGAGCACCTTGGCAGTGGCGGCATGGTTGTTCCAATAGCCAAGCATGTTGCACGGGCCCTTGACCTGCAGTTCGTCGTCCAGCCCGATGCGCGCCTCCAGTCCTCGCAGCAGCATGCCAACGCTTTGCGGCCGATTGTCCTGCAACGGATTGACTGCGATGATCGGGCTGGTCTCGGTGAGACCGTAGCCCTGCAGCAATGGTAATCCCAGACCGATGAATACGCGGGCCACCTCGAACGGCAGCGGCGCACCACCGCTGACAGCGCAGCGCATCCGCCCCCCGAGCTTGCCCATGACGGGTCCTGCGATCCTGCTGCGCAGCAACGGCCATAACAGCAGCGACGGATGCCAACCGCGTCGACCCTGACCACGTTCGAACGAAAGCCAACCCACCTTGACCGCCAACCTGAACAGCCACCGCACAGGCACCGGGCGGCTGCTCAGCTGATCACTGATCCGGTGATGGACGCGCTCGAACACCCGTGGCACCGCGATCATCAGCGTTGGGCGAATTGCCTGAAGATCCTCGCCGAGCTGAGCGACAGAGCGGGCGAACGCCACCGACGCGCCCGCCATCATCGGAAGATAGTAGCTGCCGGTTCGCTCGAGCATATGGGACAGCGGCAGGAACGACAGGAACTCGTCTTGCTGATAGACATCGATCAGTTTGAGTCCGCCGTGGGCGTTGCTGAGGATATTTTGATGACTCAGCATCACGCCCTTGGCGCGGCCGGTGGTGCCAGAGGTGTAGACGATGGTGGCGAGTTCATCCGGATCACCATGACGCTGCTCCCAGTCGGCCCCAGACGCGGGCAACCAGTGCGCGGCGACGACCACGCGGGAGTCCTGGGCGGCGAGTTCTGCGGCGGTGGCGGCGTCCTCCATCAGCACCACACGCTGGGGCCAGGGC
>JBATTL010000251.1:0-11234 GCA_049670525.1 Thiohalocapsa sp.
CTCTTCGATCGCGGTTATGAGATCCTGGACGCTGTTCAATCGGCCCTCTTCGCGCCACTGGTCCAACGCGTTGTCGAGATACACCAGCATGACGACGCCAAACTCGGCAGCAACGCCGGCCAGCGCGATAAAGCCGACGGCGACGGCGACGGATAGGTTGTAGTCGAGCAGATAGATCAGCCAGAAACCGCCCACGAGCGCGAAGGGCAGCGAAAGCATGACCAGCAACGCCTCGCCGACGTTGCGGAAAGTCAGGTACAGAAGCAGGAAGATAATCAAAAGCGTGACCGGCACGACCTGACTCAGTCGCTCTTTGGCGCGTTGCATGTATTCGTACTGACCTGACCAGGTGATGGAATAGCCGGCGGGCAGCTCGACCTGGTCGCGAACCATCTCCTGTGCCTCGCTGATCCAACTGCCGAGGTCTCTTCCGCGAATATCGACGAAGGTCCAGCCATTGAGGCGCGCGTTCTCGCTCTTCAGCATTGGCGCGCCGTCGGTGATGACCACCTCGGCAACCTGGGCCAACGGCACCTGGGCACCGGTCGGCGTCACGATGGGCAGCTCCCGGAGCTTCTGCAGATCGTCGCGCTGCTCGCGCGGGAAGCGGATGTTGACCGGGTAGCGTTCCAGGCCCTCGACCGTCTGCGTCAGGTTGATGCCGCCGATGGCCGCGGCGACGATCTGGTTGATGTCACTGATGTTGAGGCCCACGCGCGCGGCAGCCAGACGGTCCGGCCGGATCTCGACATAGCGCCCGCCCGCGACCCGTTCGGAGAACGCCGACGCGGTGCCCGGCACCTGCATCACCGCCCGCTCGACGGCCTGGCCGATGCGTTCGATCTCTTTTAGATCCGGCCCGGCGATCTTCACACCGACCGGGGTCTTGATACCGGTGGCGAGCATGTCGATGCGGGTCTTGATGGGCATGACCCAGGCGTTGGTGACACCCGGCAGATCCACCGTTTCATCCAATTCCCCGATCAATCCATCCACCGTCATGCCGGGACGCCATTGGTCCTCGGGTTTGAGCTGGATCAGGGTCTCGATCATGGTCAGCGGAGCCGGATCGGTGGCCGTGTCGGCGCGGCCGATCTTGCCAAACACGCGCTTCACCTCGGGTAAAGTCTTGATCAGCCGGTCGGTCTGCTGCAACAACTCCTGGGCCTTGCCAATGGACAGACCGGGCAAGGTCGTCGGCATGTACATCAGGTCGCCTTCGTAGAGGTCCGGCATGAACTCGGAGCCCAGGCCGCGGTGCCACTCATCCAGGATCGGTATGCCGCGGAAGGCGTTTTGCCACGCGGTGGCCAGGCCCTGCTGCCAGTCTTCGATCGATTCGATCGGGCCACGCAGGTTGGGATGAGCTTGCGAACGCCAACGCTCTGCCGAGCCCGGTGCGGTGTTCGTTGCGGTTCGTTCCTCACCCCAACCCATGGCGGGAACGACAGCAGCAGCGGCCTGAAATGGCCACTTCAGCGGTTCCAACAGACCACCGACGCCGGCCAGCGGAATCAGCATGCTCAGCACCAGCAACAGCGAAACGACGATGGTGGTTCGCGGCAACCGCAACACCGCTCGCAGGAAGGGCCGGTACAACCAGATGAGAAACCGGTTCAGCGGGTTGCGTGTCTCGCTCGGGATACGCCCACGTATCAGGTAGCCCATCAGCACCGGCACCAACGTGACCGCGAGCCCGGCAGCGGCGGCCATGGCATAGGTCTTGGTATAGGCCAGCGGCGCGAACAGCCGCCCCTCCTGGGCCTCAAGTGTGAACACGGGCAGAAAACTCAGCGTGATGATCAGCAGGCTGAAGAACAGCGCCGGCCCAACCTCGCCGGCGGCGCGTCCGATGACCTGCCAGTGCGCGTCTCCCACAGGTCGATGCCCATGCTGTGCCTCGAAGCGCTCCAGATGTTTATGCGCGTTCTCGATCATCACGATGGCGGCGTCCACCATGGCGCCGATGGCGATGGCGATGCCGCCCAAGGACATGATGTTGGCGTTGATGCCCTGCGCCTGCATGATGATGAAGGCGATCAGCACCCCGAGCGGCAGACTGACGACGGCCACCAGTGCCGAGCGCAGGTGAAACAGGAATGCGAAGCAGACCAGCGCGACGACGATGAACTCCTCGATCAGCTTGGTCCGCAGATTATCCACAGCGGACAGGATCAGCTCGGAGCGGTCGTAGGTCTCAACGATCTCGACGCCATCGGGCAGGCCGGCGCGCAGCTCGTCGATGCGCTGCTTGACCGCCGCGATCGTCGCCAGCGCATTCTCTCCGGTGCGCATGACGACGATGCCGCCGGTGATCTCGCCCTCACCGTCCAGGTCCGCCACCACGCGGCGCATTTCCGGACCGATCTGTATCCGCGCCAGGTCGCGCAGCAACAGCGGCGTGCCGTCCGGCCCCACCTGCACCGGGATCAGTTCCATATCCTCGATCGAGGTCAGATAACCACGGGTCCGAACCATGTACTCAGCCTCGGCCAGCTCAAGCACCGAACCACCCACCTCACGATTTGCGTTCTGCACCGCGTGGGAGATACGTGACAGCGGAATCCCGTAGGCCCGCAGTTTTTCCGGATCAACGACGATCTGGTACTGGCGCACCATGCCGCCGACGGTGGCCACCTCGGACACGCCGGCCACGGTCGAAAGCTCGAACTTCAGGAACCAGTTCTGCAGGCTGGTCAGCTGCGACAGATCGTGCCGACCGGTCCGATCCACGAGGGCATAGCTATAGACCCAGCCGACGCCGGTCGCGTCCGGGCCAATGCGGGGCTGCACGCCATCCGGCAGCACGGAGGCGGCCTGATTCAGGTATTCCAGTACCCTCGAGCGTGCCCAGTACAGGTCCGTACCATCTTCGAAGATGACGTAAACATAGCTGTCGCCGAAAAAGCTGTAACCGCGCACGGCCTTGGCGCCGGGCACCGACAGCATGGTTGTTGTGATCGGATAGGTGACCTGTTCTTCGACGACGCGCGGCGACTGACCCGCAAAGCTGGTCTTGACGATCACCTGCACATCGGAGAGATCGGGGATCGCGTCCAGCGGTGTCTGCTTGACCGCGAAGATGCCCCAACCGGTCAGCAGCAACGCGGCGATCAGCACCAAGAAACGGTTGCGGATCGACCATAGAATGACTTGATTCATCGGATCGCCTCCGCCTGGCCGCCGAGTGCGGCCAGCGTCGAGGGCTTGGACCCAAGGACCGAGAAACGGCGTTGTCGACGAGGGTTGCCCAAGGCGCAAGGCCTTCGGCCGTCGACCCCTCCGCTAGTGGCGCGCATGCGATTGCCCTCCGGACATCGACTCCGGCGGCTCATCGCCGCTCCCCGACAGTCGCATGAAGCTCGCCTGAAGGCTGGACTCGGAGTCGATCAGGAACTGACCGGACGTGACGATCTCGTCACCTTCCGCAAGTCCGGACAGGACCTCGACCTCACCGCCACGCTGCATTCCCGTCACCACATCAACCGGCTGGAAGCGGTCGTTTCCGCCATCCGATTCAAGCACCGTGACGACGCTCTCGCGCACTCCGGTGACGATGAGGGCCTCGGCTGGAATCTTCAGCACGTCGCGCGCCGGGCCTCCATAGATGACGACGTCGGCGAACATGTTCGGCTTTAGCACCAGACCGGGATTGTCGAACACCAGCCGGACCTTGAGCGTGCGTGTTTGCGGGTCCAGCTCCGGATACAGATAGTCGACCTGCCCTTCCCAGGTGCGACCGGGGCGTGCCGGGACGGTCATCTCCGCCTTCAGTCCGGTGGCCAACCAGTCGATCTGATGCTCGTAGATGTCCACCATGACCCAGACCCGACTCAGGTCCGCGATGCTGAACATCTCGCTGGACGCGGTCACGTACATGCCGTCGCGGGCGGTCATGCGGGTGACGATGCCGTCGATGGGTGCGCGCACTGGGATGCGATTGCGCGGCTCGCCACTCCTTTCGATGTCACGGATGATGTCGTCGGGCACGTCAAGCAAACGCAGGATGTTCCGTGCCTTGTCGGCGCTGATCCTACGCTTGCCCTGACCGTCACTACCCCGCGACAGCAGGAAATCGACTTGCGCCGACAGGATGTCGGGCGCATACAGCTCCGCCAATAGCTGGCCGCGCGTGACCGGTTCACCCTCGGCACGTAACTCCAACGACTCGATCCAGCCATCCGCGCGCGGATGGACATGCGCCACACGGGTCTCGTCGTAGACGATTCGCCCTAGCGTGTTGATGTACTTCCACAGCGTGCTACGCTCGACGCGCGCCGTCCGCACACCGAGGGTCTGGACCACCTCGGGCCGCAGCGATACCTGGAGCCGCTTGCCTTCCATTGGGTCCAACTTCTTCTCGACCAGATCCATGCCGCAGATGGGGCAGGTACCAGGCTCTCCCTTGACGATCTGCGGATGCATCGGGCAGACATAAGTTGGGTTCAGGTGCTTGACGGCGTGCTCAAGCGCGGTGTCATCAGCGGCATCAAACATGGCGTCCGACGCTGTGCCGCTTTGTTCGTCACAAGCCGTGAGCCCAGCCGCGAAGATCACTGTAAGAGAGAATCGGACGACAAACGATCGGAGCGGACCGCTAGACAGATCGAAGATGGGCATGACGCCCTCCTAATGGCATTCCGGCCGCGATTGAATCTGCGGCCACCGAACAGGACTGCACGCCGTCGCACGAGCATCGCGCCAGTTCGGCGCGATGACGTCGGTGCACGACAAGGACGCGATCAGATTGCGGTAGCGATAGGAGGCTTTCTGAATTGCTTCGGGGTGAAGCGATAGAAATGGCGTGCAGGCAGAGGCTCGGCTTCCGAACGCTGAGCCGCAGATGGGGCGGTCAGCGTCTGCGCGCCGGCTGCATGAAATAGACCGAGACCCAGCGCACATTTCGGGCAGTCCAGCAGACTCCCGTTCACCAGCGCAGGATCAACGGCTTTGAAAGCCTCGGCGCCAATGGCATCAGACGATGCCTCATCCTCGACGCCGGACGAGTGGAATGGACAGTTGACGGGCAGGTCTTCGAGGCTTTGGTGGAGGCAGCCGAGCGTCGATGCGGCGAAAAGCTGCACCTGGAACAGTACCAGGCACATGCCCGCAATCAGACGCCGATTGAAAATTTGCCTACGCACGGTCCTAATTTGGACCCAAAGGACCTGCAGCGCAAGACATCGGCCCCGATGCAGCGAGACGGGTCGAGGTTGCCGGCGTGAGCCGCAGGGTATAAAGCGGCGCGCCATCGACACCACGCAGCATCGCCGTCAATTCACCCGCGGCATCGATGCCCAACTCGCCAAAGCTGAACCAGCGGCGAGCCTCGTCGTAGTCCGTCACCGCTTCCCGCGACTCCGGCGCATGCAGGAACAGACGCTCCGCACCCAGGTCGCGATCGAATGTGTCGCCGCTGTCGATGCCGGCGCTGAGCGGTCCCGCCACCAATTCGTGGACGGCGAATCCGGGCAGGTCGGCAAACGGCAAATACTGGAATGCGGCACCAAAATGGACATCGGCACTGATGAACACGAGCTCGCCACGCCCATGCGCTGCGGCCTGCACCAAGATCGATCGTAATTCTTGCTCGAAACCTCTCTGGCCGTCGACGTCGGCCCAACCATCACGACCAGCTTCCGGCGGCCAGCCCGTCGGGATGGACATGGGTACGCTTGAGACAACAATGACCCAGGTTGCATCGGAAAGGGCCAGCCTCTGCTTCAGCCAAGTCAACTGTTCACGTCCGAGCAAGGTCTTTGGACGCTCCGGTGAATCCGTTGCCAGGTTGGCGTCCCGGTATTGACGCGTGTCGAGCAGCAAGAGTTCCAGGTGCTGTCCCCAACGGAAGCTACGGTAGAGCCGTTTCGGGGTGAGGGGATCTTCGATGATGGGATTCTGCTCGAACATCGCCTTGAGTCCCAGCGGCATCAGATGCTCTCCGGGGCGATAGGGCGGGTCATCGCGGGTGTCATGCAAAGGGCCGAAGTCGTTCACCACCTCGTGATCATCCCACACGGCATAATAAGCTGTCTGGGCCAATAGCCGGCGCAATGCCGGGTCGGCGCGGCTATAGCGCCAATGCGCACGAAATCCATCCAGATCAGCCGCCTTGACGAAGCTCGCGGGGATCTGTGCGTTGCCATAGCGGCCCACAACCTCGCAGGCGTCGTCCGCATAGATCATGTCACCAGCCCCGATGAATAAATCAGGCGCGACGTCACCGATTGCGTCAAAGATCTCGAAGCCCCGCTCGGCGTCACGGCAAACGTTCTGCCCACCCAAATCACCGCCCCAGGTAAGTTTTACGGGCGCGGCAGCATATCGATCGGGGGCCGTGCGAAAAGAACCGAGCGCCTGTTGACTGGCCGTCTCGTCAGGCGCCTGGGTGGAGGACATGCCTGGCGTCGCCGTGGCAGGAGGTCCGACCTCCGATTCGGATGCCTCGATCTCCGGATCACCGGGCTCCGGCGTATTGATAACGGTCGCGCGCCAGCGCTGTACACTGCCTGGTGCGAGCCCATGGACGGGTATCTTCGCGGTAAAATCCGAATCCGCGCCGACCCGTCTCTCGAATCGTCGCGGAACGCCTTCACCGCCTTCCGGCGCCGCCAACTCCACCAGCACGGTGCCCGCGCGGTCCGTCTGCACCCAGAGTACGGCGGAATTCGCGGTCACGTCTCCGGCGGCAATCACTGGCGCCGGAACCCGGTCCAACGCTTCGGCAGGTGGCTGAGCGATCGCCGGTGGCAACAGCAAGGTCACTAGGCTCAGGAGCGAAGCCCCCAGCGAGCCCTTCGTCATGAACGCCAACCATCGGATTCGGCACGGTTGGACATGAATGGGCTTTGAATATGGCATCCTATGGGACATGCTTCGCCTGCGTTATTGTGGTCGGCGGGCGATCCCGGAACATGCCCACGCGCCCGGCCGCGCTGAGACCATGCATACCCGGTAACCGGTCATGTGATCGTCATTGCCGCTGACCGACCCGATACTGACTGCAGCGTACCGAGTTTCATCCGCCGTACAATGACACGCAACAACCTCACAACCCTCGCCGCCACAATCGTCCTCGCCCTTCTGACCGGTGGCTGCAATACCGACGACAGGGCAGAAGGCCCGGAAATGCCACGCTTCGGTGATCCCTTGCTTGCGGAAGGGCGCTCCGTTTGGATGGGCACCTGTCGTGCCTGTCACCTACTGGGGATCGCAGGCGCGCCTGCAGTCACCGACTACGGCAATTGGGCGCCTCGCATCGCGAAGGGGATGCGGGCGCTCTACGCCGGACCGATCAACGGAATCAAGGGCGATGACGGAAAGTACAAGATGCCGCCGCGCGCCGGCAACGACCGCCTTGCGGACGCCCAAATCGAGCGGGCAGCGGACTATATGATTGCTGCAGTCGAATACCTGGAAGAAGACGCGCGCGGCAATTAGCTTAAGGCGTCTCGACGCACCGGCCACCGGAATCGCCACCGGGGTCGTTACTTCAACTGTTTCGGCCTGGCGACCGACAGCAACGCGGCACACCCAGCCTTGAGATTCGACCAATCGTCCGGCATCTCCAACCGCGCCAGCGCTGCGGTGGGCAGAAGCTTGCCGTCATCGGGCTCGTCAAAGTCATTGCCGGTTAGGAAACGCGTCAATTCCTCAAGACCCGGATTGTGGCCCACGAGCAGCACGGTCGCCGCATCCGCGGGGACGCGATTGAGCACACCGAGCAGACCGTTCAGGTCCGCTTCGTAAATGGCATCGTCCCAAACGATCCGCTTTTTCTTGAAATCAAGCGCCTTGCAGACCCTCAACGCCGTCTCCTGCGCACGCTGAGCCGTCGAGCTCACCAGATAGTCCGGGACCATGCCCTCTCGGTACAACCAAGCGCCGACCACGGGCGCATCTTTGCGGCCCCGCTTGGCAAGGGGGCGATCGTAATCGGAGACGGCACCGCGGTCCCACTCAGACTTGGCATGGCGCAGAATCAGCAGCTCACGGGGCATGCGGGAAAACGGGTCTGTATGAGGCATGCGACGTCCTAGCGAGATCCCAACAAATGATCCCTGTTTTTAACACAAAGGTAACAAGAGAAAAACTCGCCGCACCGACGCTGCATCAGACGGCCTTGTCTTGACATCACGCGACCTCTGCCAGCAGCCGGTCGATCATGCTCCGAGCCTGCTCTAGATACGAACCGCCGAACAGGTTCAGGTGATTCAGGACGTGGTAGAGGTTGTAGAGCGTTTTACGGGTTTGATAGCCGTCGTTCAGCGGCCAAGCGCCCTCATAGCCGACGCGGAAATCGGCGCCAAAGCCGCCGAACAATTCGGTCATCGCGATATCCGCCTCACGATCACCAAAGTAGCAGGCCGGGTCGAAGATGACCGGACTGCCGTCAAGCGCCGTGCCCATGTTGCCGCCCCAAAGATCCCCGTGCAGCAGCGACGGTATCGGCTTGTGAGGTAACAACGCAGGAAGATGCTCAAGCAGTAATCCGCCCCGCTCGGCGAGTCTCCCGCGGTAGCCGTTGCGCGCGGCAAGTTCGAGTTGGAAACCCAGCCGTTCGCGCCGCCAGAACGAGACCCAATCCTGTTCACGCCGGTTCCGCTGCGGCGTCGAGCCGATGGTATTGTGCCGATGCCAGCCGAACTCCGCCGCCGTGGCCCGATGCATGGCCGCAAGCTGCTCCCCCGCCGCCGCCGCGGCGCGTACGTTGCGACCGCCGAACGCCAGGTATTCCATCGCGATAAACGACTGCGTGCCGGCGGTCCCCGTGCAGAGCGGGCTGGGTACGCGGATGCTGTTCGTACCGGCCATCGCTGCCAACCCGTCCGCTTCCGCCTCGAACATGGGGAGCAGCTCGGTCCGATTCAGCTTGACGAACCACTGTCTGTCGCCGTCCGCCAGCACCATAGCGGTGTTGATACATCCACCCCCGACGCTTCGGGTAGCACGCGGCTCAAAGCCTTCGCCGGAGGCAGCAGAGATCTGTTCACCGATCTGCTCAACGGTACTCAAGCATGATCTCCGGGGACGCCGGCTGGGCTGGGTGGCCGCGTCACTGGTTGCGCTCAGTCGAGCGCCATCCGCCTCAGCAGCGGGCTGGTGCGCGGAAAGTGGGCGCGCAGAAACGCCATTTGGTCTACCAGCACGTTGCGACCCATGAGGTAGATGTACTCGGCATGGGTCGGAGTGAATGGCACGGCCAACAGCAGCATGCCCGCGGCTTCAGGCGTACGTCCGGCTTTGAAGTTGTTGCAGCGAACGCAAGCGGTAACGACGTTGCTCCAGCGGTCTTCGCCGCCCTTACTGATGGGCCGCACATGATCGCGGGACAGGTGTCGCCCGGACAACCGTCCGCCGCAGTAGAGGCACATGTGATCATCACGCTGGAAGAGCGTGCGATTCGACAGCGGTGGTGCGTAGTCGTCACGCAGCTTATTGAGCGCATGGTGCGTCCCGTGCGTGGCGATAATGGAGTGAATATCCAGAATGCTCTGTTTTCGCGTGAGGGCATTCACGCCACCCCGAAGCCGAATCAATGAGCTGCCGCAGGTGTAAGCGACTTGACCAAGAAAGTAGAGCCTGGCTGCTGCCTTATAGTCCACCCATTCCAGCGGCATTCCCGCCAGATCCGTGCGCAAGACCTGTTGGCTCAGTGACAACATCACAGACACCGGTGGAGATTTGGCCGTTATGATACACACTCGCACCACCAAAGCAAGATAGACGCCAACTGCGCGATATTGCATCGGGAGTCGATCGTCGGGTGCGGCGGCACCGGGTAGAATGCCGACACTTTTTCACAGTTCTGGGCTAGCTCACGAAATACTAATGATCCTTGCAAACAAGCCTACAACAGGTTTGACTAATATATTCTAGAATTCTGTTTTTATAATATTTTCTTGATTGCACAAATCTTGGCCAATTCAACCGAACCGTAACAAGTACGCCGCTTTGAAACCTATCTCGACGAGTTTTACACCGGTTTATCCACATGGATTGTGCACAACCTCAACAGCGACATGGGTCGCGCGAACTTGAGCCATGTCAACAGCCGCCGGTCCCGTCGGAACTCCGCTCGCGCGATCCATGCCCTCCGACAACGACCTTCAGCAATATCTGCGCGTAGCGATCGCGGCGCCCCTGAGGGGACTGTTCGATTACCTGCCACCGGTCGTCGCCTTCGGGCAGCAGATCTTTCCTGGCATGCGCGTGCTGGTCCCCTTCGGTCGCGGCCGACGCATTGGCATCATTACCGCGGTCGCGACAACGACCGAATCGCCAGCGGAGCGCCTTCGATCAGCCGAGGCAGTTCTGGACCGGACACCGCTGCTCACGGACCAAGACCTGCGCTTCGTGCTTTGGGCCGCTGATTACTACCACGCTAGTCCGGGAGAGGCCCTGTTCACCGCCCTACCCGCTCGTCTACGCCGCGCCCAGCCGGGACTGGAGACGCTCGTGGGCGAGCCCCACGATGGTTGGCGCGTCAAGGAGGCCAGGGTCCTCGACAACGGCACACGCGAGCAAATCCATCGTCGTGCACCGCGTCAGGCCGAGGCACTGGCCTTGCTCGACACGCATCGGGAAGGGCTTGACGACGCGTCGATACGAGGGCGGATTGGCAACTGCAGCGCCGTGCTTCGGGCCCTGGCGGACAAGGACCTGATCGAACGATGCCGCATCGATTCAGCGGCCGGTCGCGTCACCCCCGGCCAGTCGGCGCCACCGCCTGAGCTTAATCCGGACCAGCGGGCCGCGGTCCAGTCGATCCGAGAAACCAGGGG
Source organism: Thiohalocapsa sp. (assembly GCA_049670525.1). GTDB lineage: Bacteria > Pseudomonadota > Gammaproteobacteria > Chromatiales > Chromatiaceae > Thiohalocapsa. Next base: position 10,785 of record JBATTL010000251.1, read on the forward strand.
CTTTCACTGTTTTCTGCTCGACGGCGTCACCGGAAGCGGGAAGACCGAGGTCTACTTGCGGCTGATCGACGACGCCCTGCGCCGTGGCCGACAGGCGCTGGTACTGGTCCCGGAGATCGGGCTGACACCGCAACTCCGCGATCGCTTCCTGCAACGCATCGATGTCCCCATGGCCGTGCTGCACTCCGCCCTCGGCGAGCGTGAGCGGGAACTCGCCTGGAATCAGGCCGTTCGCGGCCAAGCGCGGCTGGTATTGGGCACGCGCTCGGCAGTATTCACGCCACTGCCCGCGCTGGACCTGATCATCGTCGATGAAGAGCACGACCTGTCGCTGAAGCAGCAGGACGGCTTTCGCTACTCGGCGCGCGATCTGGCGGTGCGCCGCGCCCAGATCGCCGACTGCCCGGTGGTGCTCGGCTCGGCGACCCCGTCGCTGGAAACACTCTACAA
>JBATTL010000252.1:0-8974 GCA_049670525.1 Thiohalocapsa sp.
GTAGCGGCCATTCGGCTGACATTGCGCCATCGTCCCGAGACCAAGTATCAGGATCCGTCAGAACAGGTGCGTGTGCGCAAGGGGCCGGACCGCATCCGTTTGATGTCAATGGCGCCGGAGCGTGTCCCGAAACCGGTTCCGGGAGGGACTGCGGGAAATGCCCAGCGCGCTGCCGAAGCGGACCAGGAGAAGGCCCTATGATTGCCCTGTCGGATTACCTACTCCTCGGGGGTGTTCTGTTTTCGATCTCGGTGGCTGGTATCTTTCTGAACCGCAAAAACGTCATCGTCTTGCTCATGTGCATCGAATTGATGCTGCTGGCGGTTAACACGAACTTCATCGCCTTTTCCCATTTCCTTGGACACGGGGCCGGGCAAATCTTCGTGTTCTTCATTCTCACCGTGGCCGCGGCGGAGGCTGCCATCGGGCTGGCGATCCTCGTGGTTCTGTTCCGAAATCGACGCACCATCAACGTCGAAGATCTCGACATGCTGAAGGGCTGAGCAGATGGAGAAGGTTTACCTCACGATCGTCCTCGCCCCGCTGATTGGCGCCATCATTGCCGGCTTTTTCGGCGGCAAGATCGGACGCGTCGGCGCCCACTCAGCCGCGATCATCGGTGTCGGCACGTCCACGGTGCTGTCTTTGTGGGTCTTGTCCCGCTTTATTTGGGACGATCAACCGAGCTTTAACGGTGCTGTCTACACCTGGATGGTCGCGGAAGGCATGCGCTTCGAGGTCGGCTTCCTCGTTGATCGACTCACTGCGCTGATGATGGCCGTGGTGACCTTTGTGTCATTGATGGTGCATATCTACACCGTCGGCTATATGGCCGACGACGAGCACAATTGGCCCAAGGAGGCGCTCACCGGCAAGAACAGCTATCAGCGTTTCTTCAGCTATATCTCGCTGTTCACCTTCTCGATGTTGATGCTGGTGATGTCGAACAACTTCATGCAGTTGTTCTTCGGCTGGGAAGCGGTGGGCCTGGTGTCCTATCTGCTGATCGGCTTCTGGTCGGTGCGCGAATCCGCGATCTTTGCCAACCTGAAGGCGTTCCTAGTCAACCGTGTCGGCGACTTCGGCTTCATCCTCGGCATCGCCGCCATCGCAATGTATTTCAACTCCATGGACTACGCGGAGGTTTTCGCCAAGGCGCCGGAGTTCGCCGATACCCAGATCGCGGTCTTCGGCGGCGTCTCGCTGATGACGCTGATCTGTATCCTGCTGTTCATCGGGGCTATGGGAAAGTCGGCTCAGGTGCCGCTGCACGTCTGGCTCCCGGACTCCATGGAAGGTCCGACGCCGATCTCGGCTCTGATCCATGCCGCGACCATGGTCACGGCGGGCGTCTTCATGGTGGCGCGGATGTCGCCCCTGTTCGAGCTATCCACGACGGCGCTGTCATTTGTGCTCATCATCGGTGCCGTGACGGCCTTCTTCATGGGCCTGATCGGTTTGGTGCAGAACGACATCAAACGGGTTGTCGCCTACTCGACCCTTTCCCAACTCGGCTATATGATCGCGGCGCTAGGCGCCTCGGCCTATGCCGCCGGCATCTTCCACCTAATGACCCACGCCTTCTTCAAGGCGCTCCTGTTCCTGGCGGCGGGCTCGGTGATAATCGCGATGCACCATGATCAGGACATGCGCAATATGGGCGGATTGCGTAAGTACATGCCCATTACTTGGATCACTGCGCTAATCGGCTCGCTGGCGCTGATCGCGTTTCCGGGATTCTCAGGCTTTTTCTCGAAGGATGCGATCATTGAGGCAGTCGGACATTCGAATATCTTCGGCGCCGGCTTCGGCTGGCTGATGTTGACGCTCGGTGCCCTGATCACCGCCTTGTACAGCTTCCGCCTGTATTACCTGGTGTTTCACGGCGAGCCGCGCATGGACGAGCACACCCGTTCGCATTTGCATGAGACGCCCTGGGTGGTAACGGTGCCGTTGATTGCGCTTGCGATCCCGTCGGTGTTTCTCGGATGGTTTGCCATCGAGCCAATGCTGGTCGGTAATTGGCTTGGGGACGCGATCTACGTTAAGCCCGAGCACGACACGTTGCATGCGTTGGCGGAGCATTGGAACGGGCAGGCCGCGTTCATCGCCCATGGGATGGCGGGGTTCCCGTTTTGGCTGGCCATGGGCGGGCTGGCGCTTGCGACCTTCGTTTGGTGGTTCCTCCAACGGCGCAACCCCAACATCGATGTGGAGTTGCAGCAGAAAGGCGGTCCTGTCACCAGGATCCTCCAGGACAAATACGGGTTCGACGACTTCAATCAGAAGGTATTCGCCGGCGGTAGTCGCGGCATCGGCAAGCTGCTCTGGAATGCTGGTGATCGAACCCTGATCGACGGTGTCGTGGTCAATGGATCGGCGCGCATGGTGGGTGTTTTTGCCGGAGTCGTCCGCCACCTCCAGACCGGTTATCTGTACGACTATGCCATCGCCATGATCATCGGCCTGGTGGTCTTGTTGACGCTGTTCGTGACGCTGTGATGCGACCGGTGAGGAGAACGAGAATGCTAACGGTAACCCGCACGGAGAAGGATGACGGGCATGCTTGCTGAATTCCCCTGGCTGACCCTGATCATCTGGCTGCCTATCGTCGGCGGTGTCGCGGTCATCGCAAGCGGCGACAAGACCGTCGAGTTGACCAAACAAATCGGGCTTGGCGTCGCGGTGGTGACCTTCCTGGTGAGTCTACCGCTCTGGTTCGGGTTCGAGTCCGGCAGTGCAGCGATGCAATTCGTCGAGCGCTCGACCTGGATCCCGTCGCTCAAGATCGAGTACTACCTTGGTGTCGATGGCATCTCGATGCCGCTGATCCTGCTGACAACATTCATCACCATTTTCGTCATCATCGCCGGATGGGACGTGATCACCTACCGGCCGTCCTATTACATGGGCGCGTTCCTGATCATGGAAGGCATCATGGTGGGTGTGTTCTCGGCTCTCGACGCGATCCTGTTCTATTTTTTCTGGGAGGCGATGCTGATCCCGATGTTCCTGATCATCGGGGTCTGGGGCGGACCCAACCGAGTCTACGCCACCATCAAGTTCTTTCTGTATACGTTCTTCGGCTCGGTATTCATGCTGATCGCATTGATCTACATGTACTTCCAGGCCGATAGCTTCAGTATTCTCGACTATCAGGATCTGCAGCTCGGCATGACGGCCCAGATCCTGATCTTTATCGCGTTCCTGCTGGCGTTCGCCGTCAAGGTGCCGATGTTCCCGGTGCATACCTGGCTGCCGGACGCCCATGTGGAGGCGCCCACGGGGGGTTCCGTTATCCTGGCGGCGATCATGCTGAAGATTGGCGGTTACGGTTTTCTTCGCTTCAGCCTGCCCATTGCCCCGGATGCGAGTGCCGAGTTGGACGGGCTGATCATCGCGCTGTCGCTGATCGCGGTGATCTATATCGGCTTTGTCGCTCTGGTCCAGCAGGACATGAAAAAGCTGATCGCCTATTCGTCCATCGCCCACATGGGCTTCGTCACTCTCGGCTTTTTCATCGTCTTCACCATCGTCCGCCATACGGGCAGTAGCGAGGGTGCGGTGATGGGCATCGAGGGCGGCATGGTGCAGATGATCTCCCACGGCTTCATCTCCGGTGCCCTGTTCCTGTGCGTCGGTGTGCTGTACGACCGTATGCACACACGCGACATCTCGCGCTATGGTGGTGTGATTAACACCATGCCTTGGTTCGGCGCATTCGCGGTATTCTTCGCGATGGCAAACGCCGGTTTGCCAGGCACATCCGGCTTTGTCGGTGAATTCATGGTCATCCTGGCGACTTTCCGCGCCGATTTCTGGTATGCATTCTTGGCCGCGACCACGTTGATCCTTGCCGCCGCCTTCACACTCTGGATGGTCAAGCGCGTGATATTTGGTCCGGTCGGCAACGAGGAGGTCGCCCAGCTCAAGGACCTCAATGGACGTGAGACGCTGAATCTGGGCATGCTGGCCGCGGCGACGCTGGCCATCGGCATCTGGCCAAAACCCCTGGTGGATGTTATGGAGCCGTCCATCGTGAACCTGGTTCAACAGGTTCAGGTGAGCAAACTGCCCGAGGTGGCCGCACCGGTCGCCAGTCTGAAGCCCTGACCGAGACATCCAGCCGGACACCGATCATGCCGTTCGAAGCCGTTTTTCTGTATACGATCCTGCCCGAGCTGATCGTACTGGTCACCGCCTGCGCCGTGCTTATCACGGACCTGTTCCTGCATGAGGATCAGAAGGAGATCAACCACAGGCTCACCGTGTTCGGGCTGCTGTTCGCCCTCGGAGCGGTCGGGTTGGTAGGTGGTGACCAAACTACCACCGCTTTTGGTGGTGTCTTCATTCGAGACCCCATGGGCGACCTGCTCAAGGGCGCAGTGCTGGTCGTGACACTACTGGCCTTCGTCTACTCCAGCACCTATCTGCGTGACCGCAAGCTATGGGTCGGCGAGTATTACGTGCTGATGCTGTTTGCGTTGCTCGGGATCATGATCATGATCTCCGCCAACGGTTTCTTGACCATGTATCTGGGCCTGGAATTACTGGCGCTGTGCCTGTACGCGCTGGTGGCCTTCGACCGCGATTCCGAGATGGGCTCCGAGGCGGCGATGAAGTATTTCGTGCTCGGTGCCCTCGGCTCCGGGATGCTGCTATACGGCATTTCGATGCTCTACGGTGCTACCGGTGGACTGAGTTTCGACGCCGTGGCCGAGGTGGTCGACGCCGAAGGCATGCAGAACAAGATACTGGTGTTCGGGCTAGTGTTCGTCATCATCGGCATCGCCTTTAAGTTCGGCGCAGTGCCATTCCACATGTGGGTGCCGGACGTCTACCAGGGTGCGCCCACGCCGGTGGTGCTGTTCCTGTCCAGCGCACCGAAGATCGCGGCCTTCGGGATGGCCGCGCGTATCCTGATCGACGCGCTGGGGGGGCTGCAAGGGGACTGGGGCGAGATCCTGGTCATCATGTCGGTGTTGTCCATGGGTATCGGTAACCTGGTCGCTATTGCCCAGACCAACATCAAGCGCATGCTGGCGTATTCGACCATCTCCCATGTCGGATTCATCTTTCTGGGGCTCCTCGCCGGAACCCCGGAAGGCTATGCCGCGGCGATGTTCTACGCGGTGGTCTACGCGCTAATGGCAGCCGGTGCCTTTGGTGTGCTGGTGATGATCTCCCACAAGGGCTTCGAGGCGGAGAATCTGAATGACCTCAAGGGCCTCGGTGACCGTGATCCTTGGCTCGCCGCGATGATGGTCCTCGTCATGTTCTCGATGGCCGGTGTACCACCCATGGTCGGATTCATGGCCAAGCTGCTGGTGCTGCAGGCCATCGTCGACATCGGTCTGATTTGGTTGGCTCTTGTTGCGGTTGCGTTTTCGATCATCGGCGCGTTCTACTATCTGCGTGTCGTCAAGTTGATCTATTTCGACAAGTGCGAGATCAGCGCGCCGGTCGATGCGAGTAACGGCGCCCGGCTTGCGGTGACGGTCAATGGCCTCGCGATGCTGGTCCTCGGCATGTTTCCGGCTGCTCTGCTTTCGTTGTGTCAGGCGCCATTTCGATAGCGCCAACGGCCTGAGAGCGGGGGAAAAGCACCAGATGTCTGTCCATCGCGCCTACGGCCGCGAGGGCCTAAAACAGGCGGCGGCATTCTGGTCGTTGCGCGTATCAGTGATTCTGGTCGTGGCGATCTTGATGTTGTACGCGATCGCTGTTTGGCCCGGTAGTCCCTATCATGTCCGGGAGTTATTCGGCTCCAGCGCGTCCTTGCCCCAGGCCTCGCTGTTCGCGCTGGTCGTGCTGTTCGCGCTCGGACCTCCGGCGATGCTGGGGCTCCAGTTGGTGCGTCTGCCCGCGCGGTATGTCTGGCTGTTTCCAATCGGCATCCTGGTCCATGCCTGCGTCGTTTTTCTCGGGTTTCGCTTTGCGACGCCAATCGCAAGCGTCCACGACATGTTGGGCACACCGGTCTGGGGCATCGGCGAGGAATTGGAGCGTCTCATCCGCTTCGTCGGAATTTTCCTGATCGTGTCCGTGCCGATCTCCGGTGGGACCGCACTCTTATACGGCGCAACGCGAGCATACGCCCCTAGGCGGGTACTCTGGTGGGTGCTGTTCCAAATCCTATTCCTTATCCTCAGCTATTGGATCGTCCTGGGCAATGCCGCAACTGACAATATCAGAGTGCTGCTTCGCGCGTCAGTCGGGCCGCTGGCATGGATTGGGTTTGCGCTTTGGCTGCTTTGTCTTGCTTTTGCCGCGTCACTCTTAGCCCAGCGTGTTGCGGATGTATTCAAAGGGACCACGGTCACGGCCTTCGCAGTCGTCCTGTTCCTTCCGCTGTCCTACGGCCTCCTTTTCCTCGCGCTGGAGCAGAACGTCGGCGGACCGCAGGCAGGCTTGTCGGCTTTGGACTTTCTGCTGAGCCCAAGCCGTTCGGACTATGACGCCAGTTCAGGTCAGTTATTTCTACGCTACACATTAGCCTATTTAGGCGCAATTCTGTTGCTGGCGTGCTCCCAATACCCGGCGTGGCTCGCGTATTCCACACGCCGTTTTACCTCTCTTGGTACATCCTTCTACTGGGACCTTGGCATGGACAGTGAGGGTTTGTCGAACAGAGCACCCAGGACCGACACGCCTGATATGTAGTCGGCGACAGTTGTCCATTCGGGCCGATTTCCTTCATTTTTCGAGGCATGAGCTACTATCGATGTCGGGGTGTCCTGCCTCGTGCGGCAAGTGCTGAGTCATTCAGCGCTCCCTAATGGTCAACGGGGATTTGATACCGGTCATGGGACGGTCCCGCACCCAGGTGCAAGACGGATTCGACCGAACGCGCTGGCTGTTCGCCTTTTTCTTTTATCTCCTTTTCGTCGTCTACGGCAGTCTGGTACCGCTGGAATGGCGCGAGGTGCCATTCGACGTCGCCTTGGCCCGATTCGCCAATATCGCATTTCTTCAGTTGGGTGCCGCCTCTCGGGCTGATTGGGTCGCCAACGTCGTTCTTTATGTACCGCTGGCGCTTCTCGCCTGCGTGTCTCTCCTTGGGCTACGCACACCTGGCGTAATGTCCTATCTCGGCGCTGTTCTGGTCCTGCTCGGATGTCTATTGCTTGCCGTCGGCGTTGAATTCGCGCAGATTTTTTTCGCACCACGCACCGTGTCTCTCAACGACTTGCTTGCTGAAACGATCGGCTCGGTGATCGGCGTTCTGCTGTGGGTCTTCGGTCGCGGACGGCTCCTTGAATTCGGGTGGGCCTTCGCAAGGGGAGGGCGCGGTTCGGTGATCGCCGCGTTGATCGTGTTTGTCGCCGGCTATCTGTTGCTGTCGCTGTTCCCCTATGACTTCGTCGTCTCTGGTCGAGAACTCCGGGAACGGCTCGAATCAGGTGCGAGCGGCTGGTTGTTGGGTCACTGTGGAGCAGGGATTCGTTGTCTTGCACGATCGCTGGCGGAGATCGCGGCCATTGCGCCGATCGGCCTGCTGCTGATCCTGGTCTATCCGCGCTTGCGTCTCGTCTCGCTCTTCTCGCTCGGCATCGGCATTGGTGTTCTGCTCGAGTCGCTGCAGTTGCTCTTGTACTCCGGGAGCAGTCAGGCCTTGTCTGTGCCGCTTCGGGGTCTTGGGATTTTGCTCGGAGGCCTTGTCGGACCTCGCCTCATGACGCGAATCGGTGTACAAAGTCTGGCGCAGTCGCTGAGGCGAGCGGTGCCCATCTTGGCTTTGCCTTATCTGATCGCTTTGATGGCCGTCTCAGGTTGGTTCACAGGTGCTTGGACGCGACCGGCCCAGGCGTTCGCGAGGACCGCGGAACTGGGATGGGTGCCGTTTTATTATCACTACTGGACCTCAGAGCCGGTCGCCATGGCCAGCTTGTTGTCGCAACTCGCCATGTACGCGCCCATTGGTCTTGCCGTATGGGCGAGCGCGGCCGCGTTTCCAACTCGGCGTTCGTTGGCATGGCTGCCTGGGCTGCTGGCATTCGTGATGGCCATGGTCGTTGAAGCGGGCAAGCTCTTTGTTACCGGCGCGCGCCCGGACCCAACCAATCTGATCATTGCGCCCGCCGGGGCTTGGCTGGCCTATTGGGCGGCGATCTGGTTCAGCCGCGCGCTTGGCGAAGGGTTGGACCCGGCGTCGGTGGCAAGTACACGAGAATTGGGGACCGCACCCCCGAGAGGCATGGTCCCGGCTCAGGCAACCGATCAGCGTCCAGCCGAAGCGGTCGGGTCGTTGGTATCACCGGACGGTCGTCGCATCACCTCGCTCAAGGGTCTCTGGGCCTGCACAGTCTCCGCTCTGTTTACGTCGTTGCCGGAGCTGCCTCCTGTGACGACGAATCCGCGGAATTATCTCTTTGCCACCGGATTTGGTGCGCTGACACTCCTAGGGATAGCGCTCTTTCCGGTGGGACAGGTCGTGCTCGCTATCGCGCTGCTCGTCTATGCTGCGGCCGTTTGGCGATTTCCGTGGGTATGGCTCGTCGTGATACCGGTTGTCCTGCCGGTGTGTGATCTTAGTCCTTGGACCGGGCGGGTCCTACTAAATGAACTCGACCTCGTCGTTCTGACAACCCTGGCTATCGGCGGTTTGCGCGTGTCCGGGGTGAAACCGGCCGGCTGGCAGAGCCCGTTGTTGCCCCTGGCCTGGCTGCTACTCGGACTGTCTTGGATCGTTTCTACGGCGCTCGGATTAGGGGCTGCATTGGACGCGCCGGTGGCTGTGTCATCGTCGCATACGCCGATTGAGGCCTGGTACGTCGGCAAGGGTATGCTCTGGGCGCTCTTGTTGGTGCCGTTGTTGCGTCGCACGCGACGTTTATTGGGCTCAGGCGAGGCGGTGCGGCGGTTTATCCAGGGCATCGTGATCGGGCTTGCCTGGACCTCTCTGATCGTACTATTGGACCGGCATGTCTTCGTCGGGCTGTTCGATTTCGAGAACCCATACCGGGTGACGGGT
>JBATTL010000253.1:0-5655 GCA_049670525.1 Thiohalocapsa sp.
GTCCATAGGCAGTCAGGGAGATCAGCACCGCGGCGCCGCTCAGACTCGGTGTGACCGAGTCGGCCGTGCGCATGAGACCGTAGACCACCCAGGGCTGGCGACCCACTTCCGCCGTGAACCAGCCAGCGAGCACGGCAACGAAGCCGCTCGGAAAGTGCAGGAAGGTGACCCACAGGAACCAGCGCGGGCGCGTCGCGGCGTCTCGCAATCGGCGCCGAGTCATTAGCCAGACACCGGTCCAGGACAATGCGAGCATCAGCAACCCAAGCCCGACCATGACACGAAAGGCGTAGAACGGGATCAGGAACGGCGCCCGTTCTTCTCGCGGAACGGTGACGATACCCGGCTCCGCGCCGGTGAGGTTTCCCTGGTCCACGAGGCTTCCCAGGTACGGGATGCCGAGCTCGAAGACGTTGCGCTCGGCGGCCAGGTCCGGCCAGGCCAGCAGCAACAAACGTGCCGGTTGTTCGGTCTGCCAACGTCCTTCAATGGCGGTGAACTTGGCGGGCTGGTGTTCGGCCGTGTATTCGCCGTTGAAGTGTCCGACGACCATCTGCACCGGTGTGAGCACGGCGGCCAGACCCAGACCCATGGCGAGCATGGTGCGGGCGGCCTGCTGGTGCTGTTCGCGCAGCAGGTACCAGGCGCCGGTGGCCGCGACGCAGAAGGCCGTGGTCAGATAGGCCCCAAGCAACATGTGGGGAAAGCGTACCCAGAGCACGTCGTTGAATAGGATCTGCCGCCAATCGGTGGGGACATAGTCGCCACCGACCAGCTCGAAGCCCACCGGCACCTGCATCCAACTGTTGTTCGCCATGATCCAAAAGGCGGAAAAGGTCGTGCCGAGCGCCACCATCAAGGTTGACGCGAAATAGGCCCAGCGCGGGACCAGGTCGCGGCCGAAGATCAGCACGCCGAAAAAGGTCGCCTCCAGCAGAAACGCGGTGAAGGATTCGTAGGCCAGTAATGGACCCTGGATCGGGCCGGTTCGGGTCGCGAGTTCGCTCCAATTCGTGCCGAACTGAAATGCCATGACGATGCCGGAGACGACGCCCATACCGAAGGCCACCGCAAAGACCTTGAGCCAGAAGTCGAACAGGCGTCGGTAAACAGGATTGCCGGTGGCGAGCGAAAAGCCCTCCAAGGTGGCCAGCCAAGCCGCAAGGCCGATGGTGAAGGCCGGAAAGATGATGTGGAAAGACACCGTGAAAGCGAACTGGACGCGCGATAGGTCGATTGGGTCAAGGTCCATCGGAGACTCCGCGAATGCATGATTTCGTGGCGCTGAAGTGCCCTTTTCCGCATCGCGCCGTCACAAGTCAAGCTCGGGGGACCCGGCGCAGGGTCAACATCCGGGCCGGCGTTGGGTCGTCGATTGCGCGGGTTGGTGCCATCGACAGCGTGAACAATCTGCTCGGCGCGTCGGTTGGCGGTGGTCGTCTCGGCCTGCGGGTCGCGTTCCGGACGGAGTATGCTTGCGCCACAAGCTAGCAGATTCGTCGGCCGCAAGGAGTTCGGACAGTGAAACCGCGTCATTCAAGCCCCTGGGGCCTGCTCGCCCCGATCCTGATCAGTCTCAGTTTCGTCACCTGCATGGAGACGACCATGGGCCAACCCGGCGACCAGTCCGATGATCGAACGCGGAACCAGCCTCCCGCCGAGCTGCGAAGCACCTTGGACGACCAGCAGAGCGTAGCGGTGACTATCTACAACGACGATCTGGCCCTGGTGAAGGACCGTCGTTTGCTGAAGCTGCCGGCGGGACGCCTGGAGCTGGCATTCCGCGATGTCAGCGCCCGGATTCGGCCACAAACCGCGTTGCTGCGCGACACCGACGGTGGCGGGCTGACGGTCATTGAGCAGAACTTCGACTTCGATCTGCTGACCCCGGCCAAGCTGCTGGAGAAGTATGTCGGCCGTCAGGTGGGTCTCGTCACCCGGCATCCGACCACGGGCGAGGAGACCGAAGAGCAGGCCATGGTGCTGGCCGCCAGCAACGGTGTCGTGCTGCGGATCGGCGACCGCATCGAAACGGGCGGGTTCGACCAAAGCGCCGGCGGACTGCTGGCCGGCCTTGGTGGACGTATCGTCTATCGCGATATACCCGCCAATCTGCGCGACCGACCCACCCTGGTGCTGACGCTGAATTTGGAACAGGACGGCCCAGAGCAGCGTGAGCGCAAACTCGAATTGAGCTACCTGACCGGCGGCCTGAGCTGGCAGGCAGACTATGTCGGGGAACTCGCGCCAGGCGAGGATCGGCTCGACCTAGCCGGCTGGGTCACGCTGGAGAACCGCAGCGGCACCAGTTATCGCAACGCCCAATTGCAGTTGGTTGCAGGCGACGTCAACCGGGTGACGGAACAAGTGCCCATGGCGGCGTTGGCGGAATCCCGCCGCGCGATGGCCGCGCCGCCGCCAATGGCCGAAGAGTCGCTGTTCGAATACCACCTCTACAGCCTCGGCTTCCCAACGACCATCGCTGACAACCAGTCCAAACAGGTCTCGCTGCTGAATGCACCGGACGTGGCGGTGGCCAAGGAATTGTTGATCAGCGGCAGCCAGGCAGGCTTTCGGCAGCCCCGCGGCGACCTGGCAGAAGACCTGAAGGTCAGCGCCTATCTCACGCTGACCAATGACCAGGCCTCGAATCTCGGCATGCCGTTGCCCGAGGGTGTGGTGCGCATCTACAAACAGGACTCCGACGGCAACGCCCAGTTCATCGGCGAGGACCGTATCGAGCATACGCCCAAGAACGACACCCTGCGCCTGCTGCTCGGTAACTCCTTCGATGTCAGCGCGGAGAAGAAGCAGACCGCATTCGAGAAGCGTTCCGGGACCGGCCCTTGGCAGTACGAGTTCGAGAGCGCCTATGAGATCGAGGTGCGCAATGCCAAGCCGGAGCCGCAAACAGTGACGCTCCGGGAGATCATCAGCGGCGACTGGACCATACTCGCCGAAAGTCAGCCCCACGAGAAAGTCAATGCCCGCACGGCGGAGTGGCAGCTCGAACTGCCGCCCGAGGGAAAGCGCGTGCTCACCTACCGGGTGCGCGTGCGATTCTAGCGCAGAGGTGCAGGAAGGCCGGTTCAGGGATCGGATAATCCTTGATATAAAGTGGTTGCGTGCACCGCTAAGGGTCGTTCATGATCCGCGTCCGCACCAAGACCGCCCGTAAAGCGGCGTTACCCATAGACGAAAAGCGATGCGCCGAATCGAAACAATCGATTTCTTTCTAGGCTAACGCGCAGTGTAAGGTTGCGGTCCGAATTCCCACGGCTTCGGCCCTGGTTCAGTGCAGGCGAAGCAGACGCAGAACAGACCCACAGGAGCTGAGTATGAGCGTAAAGACCTACGACGCCGGTGTAAAAGAATACCGGGACATGTATTGGACGCCGGACTACGTTCCGCTGGATACGGACCTGCTGGCCTGCTTCAAGTGCACCGGCCAGGCCGGCGTGCCGCGTGAAGAGGTGGCCGCGGCCGTCGCCGCCGAGTCCTCCACCGGTACCTGGTCGACAGTGTGGTCGGAGCTGTTGACCGATCTGGAGTTCTACAAGGGTCGCTGCTATCGCATTGAGGACGTGCCTGGAGACAGCGAGTCGTTCTACGCCTTCATCGCCTACCCGCTGGACCTGTTCGAAGAGGGCTCGGTCGTCAACGTGCTGACCTCGCTGGTCGGTAACGTGTTCGGCTTCAAGGCCCTGCGCCACCTGCGCCTGGAAGACATCCGCTTCCCGATCGCTTACGTCAAGACCTGCATGGGGCCGCCCAATGGCATTCAGGTCGAGCGCGACAAGCTCAACAAATATGGCCGTCCGCTGCTCGGCGCGACCATCAAGCCGAAGCTCGGTCTGTCCGCAAAAAACTACGGACGCGCTGTATACGAGTGTCTGCGCGGCGGTCTCGATCTGACCAAGGACGACGAGAACGTCAACTCCCAGCCTTTCATGCGTTGGCAGAACCGCTTCGAGTTCGTCGGCGAAGCGATACAGGCCGCACAGCAGGAGACCGGTGAGCGCAAGGGGCACTACATGAATGTCACCGCGCCGGACCCGGAGCAGATGTACGAGCGTGCTGAATTCGCGAAGGAAGTCGGCTGCCCGATCGTCATGCACGACTTCCTGACCGGCGGTTTCTGCGCCAACACCGGTCTGGCCAAGTGGTGCCGCAAGAACGGCATGCTGCTGCACATTCACCGCGCCATGCATGCCGTCATCGACCGGCATCCCAAGCACGGCATCCACTTCCGCGTGCTGGCCAAGTGCCTGCGTCTGTCCGGTGGCGACCAGCTGCATACCGGTACCGTGGTCGGCAAGCTTGAGGGCGACCGCGGCTCCACGCTCGGCTTCGTCGATCTGCTGCGCGAATCCTTCATCCCCGAGGACCGCTCCCGCGGTGTCTTCTTCGACCAGGACTGGGGCTCCATGCCCGGCGTCTTCGCGGTCGCCTCCGGCGGTATTCACGTCTGGCATATGCCGGCGCTGGTGGCCATCTTCGGCGACGACTCCTGCTTGCAGTTCGGCGGCGGCACCCAGGGCCATCCTTGGGGCAACGCTGCTGGCGCCGCAGCCAACCGCGTCGCACTGGAGGCCTGTGTCAAGGCCCGCAACGAGGGCCGGGAGATCGAGAAGGAGTCTCGCGAAATCATGGCCGAGGCCGCTCAACACAGCCCGGAGCTGGCCATCGCCATGGAGACCTGGAAGGAGATCAAGTTCGAGTTCGACACCGTCGACAAGCTGGACGTGAGCTAAGAGCGGGCCAAGGACCGGAGTTTTGAGGGCCAGCGGGTCGTTCCCCACCGTTGGTCCTTCGCACTTCGGTCCTGTTCCGAGACGCGCGCAACAATCTTCGAACGTCGACGCACTCACGCGCATCGAGACCATTCAGGAGCTATCAACAATGCCTTTCCAAAGCACCGCCGGTGACTACCAGACCAAAGTCACGCTGGAGACCTTCGGCTTCCTGCCGCCGTTGTCGCAGCAGGAGATCTACGATCAGATTGCCTACATCATCGCGCAGGGCTGGACCCCGGCCATCGAGCACATTCATCCGAGTGGCGCGATGCGTGACTACTGGACCATGTGGAAGCTGCCATTCTTCGGCGAGACCGAACTCGGCAATGTCGCTGCCGAGCTGGAGGCCTGCCACCGGTCCTATCCGGACCATCATGTGCGTCTCACCGGCTACGACAACTACACCCAGAGTCAGGGCTCCTGCTTCGTAGTCTTCCAGGGGCGCGCCTGATCCATTGACCTGCGCATGCCGGCCGCGTCCCTCAGAGTGCGGGCCGGCGCAGGAGCCGCCGATGCCGTACACCGCTTTCTCGGGTTCGAGCATCTGGCCGGCAGTGCCACCAGCGCATCGGTGATGCAGGAGCTTCGGTCTCCCGCGACACCGGTCAAGATCCAGCCCAAGGCTACCAACCCAACGGCGAAGAACATGGCAAGCAGAGCGAACCTGAAATCGAGCGGACGCGAGGCCGCGCTGGCACGCCGACACGCGATGTCAAACATAGGCAAGCGAGGCGTCGGCAGCAGCTCGACCGAGCGTATCCGCGACGGGGGCGTCAGCCGGCCCGCCGCTGCACCGGCATCGGAGAGGGCCACGGCAGCACCAGAACGGGCGCCCGTCCCAACGCGCGCTGAGCTGTCG
>JBATTL010000254.1:0-1718 GCA_049670525.1 Thiohalocapsa sp.
AACAGCCACTCCACCGGTCGTGCCAGACGCCAGTAGGTGCGCAGGATCGCCAACAGCTGCGGCGACAGCATCGCCATGCGGTCCTTGCCGCCCTTGCCGTGACGCACCTGGATCAGCATGCGACTGCTGTCGATGTCCGCCACCTTCAGGCTGACCGTTTCCGAGGCCCGTAGGCCCGCCGAATAAGCCGTCGTCAACGCGGCTCGAATCTTCAAGGACGGCACCGCCTCCAGAAACCGCACCACCTCGTCCGCACCGAGGACGACCGGCAGCTTCCGGGGCTCGCGAGCATAGGCGATCCGCTCCGGTATCTCGTTCCGCCCCAGAGTGATGCCGAAGAAGAAGCGCAGCGCGCAGACCTTCTGGTTGAGGGCGGGCCACGAGATCTTCTGCGCCACCAGGTAAACCTGATAGGCGCGTACATCCTCCAGATCCAGCCGGTCCGGAGAGCGGCCAAAGTGGCGGCTGAACTTGGCCACCGCGTTGAGATAGGAGCGCTGCGTGGCCGGCGACAGATTGCGCACCGTCATGTCTTCGATCATGCGCCGCCGCAACGGGCTCAGCTTCGGGCTCTTGTCGGTCATGAAAGGACCTCCTGATCAAGGGTTGGGCTCCAACACCCAAACCCTCCCATCAGAAGGCCAATCCAACTACAAGCCCCACACCACTCCCGCGCTAGCGGGTTCGTTCAATCCCTTTCGATTCAAACCAACGAGGAAACGCTCTAGGTGGGCGAGCCGTTCGACTCTGGGGTCGGAACTGTCGTCCTTCGGACGCACGAGAGCGGCGATCCGGCTGGCATCCTCGGTTTCCAACAGCGCGTCGATAGCGAGGCTGCCAAGCTGGCCTGTGGCCCCCGTGATCAGGATGGTTGCGTCGGTCACGAATAGGGTTCCGATCCGTTCAGCGCATAAGGTATTGTAGGGCGGGCGGGATGTAGTTCACCTGCTCCCATGTCGGATATCGGCGCCGCATCTCCGCGATCATCGCGTCCATGTCGATGCCGGATGCTGCCACGTCCTCCAGCGTACCTAGGTAGCCATCGACGTCCTGCGCGATTTCGACCCCGCCCAGGTTGCCGTGGCCCGGCACGATGATGGACGGTGCGCGTTCGGCTATCTGCTCCAGAGTGGTTCGCCACGCCGGCAGGTCGATGTCATCGGCCCCGATGAGCGGGGGGAAGAACGGGACGATGGGGTAGATCCGTTCTTCGATCAGGTCGCCCGCGAACAGAACGCCCGCGTCTGGGACTTCGACGATCTGGTCGCCCGGCGAATGCGCGAGACCGATGGAGCGCAGGACGACGTCGCGCCCTCCGAGGTCTATTTGCACCTCGCTGCCGTCGTAGGTTTCTCCCGGCGGCGTGATCTCGATGCCGTCGAGCAGGAACTGATGTTCGGGCGGCAGGACGCCCTCCCTGAACCCGTCGAGAAGCCCCTGTCCAGACCGGGCGAGATGATCGGCCTGCGCTGTATTGCAGTATATGCAGGCTTCTGCAGCGAAGACTTGTGCGCCGAACCCGTGTTCCGGATGGGCGTGGGTCAGGGTCAGCACGATCTCGCGGCCGGGCGCGAGGCGTCGCGTGGCCTCCAAAACCGCTTCGGCGCTGTCGATGCCCAGACCGCAATCGACGACGAGCACGCGCTCCGATCCGACGACGATGCCGACATTGGGCACAAGCGGGATGCGTCGGTCGGGCAGGACGAAGACGCCCGGTC
>JBATTL010000255.1:0-5967 GCA_049670525.1 Thiohalocapsa sp.
ACCCAATCACGCTCTACTTCCTCATCAAGGCGGGCCCACAGCGGCGCGCGTCCCGGCAGTTCCTCAGCAGGCTGATGGAACGGCCGGCGCGGCTGGCAGACGTGGCGCGCCACATCCACAGCTTCGCGGCGACCATCCTAGACCGCGTGTTCCTGCTCGCCGGACGCCGGGAGCGACTCGACATCCGGCTACGCAGTCCGGAGTTGGTCCTCGACCGGGTCGCCGCCGGCCGCGGCTTTCTGCTGCTGGGCTCCCATCTCGGCAGTTTCGAGATCCTCCGCGCCCTGGCCATCGACGAAGCGCAGGTCCCGCTGAAGATCCTGATGTATCCAGCCCACAACCGAATCCTCACGCAACTGCTGCATGCGCTCAATCCGGCCGTCGCGAACTCGGTGATCCCGCTGGACGGACCGCATCCCCTGCTGGCGGTCAAAGAGAGCCTGGACGCGGGCTATGCCGTCGGCCTGCTCGGCGACCGGTACCGGCCCGGCGAACCGACGGTCTGTTGCGACTTCCTCGGCGGCCGCGCCGCCTTCCCCTCCGGACCGCTGAGCCTCGCGGCAGTGACCGGCGTGCCGGTGGTCCAGTTCTTCGGTCTCTATCGCGGCGGCAACCGCTATGATGTCGCTTTCGAACTGCTCGCAGAGCGGGTGGAGCTTGGACCCCGCACACGCCGCGAGGCTGCGCTCGAGGACTGGGCGCAGCGCTATGCCGACCGGCTCGCCCACCACACCCGCGACGCACCGTTGAACTGGTTCAATTTTTTCGACTTCTGGGAGGGTGACGATGACGCGCCCAAGACCTGACCGCCCGCCTCGGCGTCCGGTACCGGCGCTGCTCGCCGTCGGCAGCTGGCTACTCTGCCTGGCGCTGCCCGGAATCGCCGCGCAGCCCGCCGACCTGGACGCGCTGATGTCGTTGCTCGGCCAGGTGAAGCGGGTTGAGGTCAGCTACCAGGAGACGGTCGAATCGGCGTTGATCGACACCGCCATCAGCACCCGCGGGCGACTCGTCTACCAGGCGCCGGACCGCATCCGCCGCATCAGCGACCGGCAAGAGGGCTTCGCTCTGGATGGGGACCGCATGCAGCTGATCGCCGACGGCCGCGTCATCAACGAGCTGGTGATCTCCGGCATTGCCCCTTTGGAGGCCATGGTGGGTGCGCTGCGGGCCACCTTCGCCGGCGACCTGCCCGCGCTGCGCGCAGACTACAGATTGAACTATCAGCCCGAATCCGCGCATTGGGTCCTGGAGCTCGCACCACGCGGCCGCGGCCTGTCCAATCCGTTCCGCGGCGTCGAGATAGTCGGCGACGGCGCCAGCATCACCACTATCGCGATGGAGGAAGCGGACGGCGACCAGCGTACGCTGCGCATGCGATTGCTCGCGCGCGATCCGCCCGGGCTCGACTGAGCCATGGGCCATTCGATACGTCGCAGGGCGTTGCTTGGGGCCTGGATCGGCACGCTCGCGCTCCTGGCGCACTGGAACGCGACCAGCATCAGGCCGAGCACTGATCTGTCACAATTCCTGCCCCGCGGCGCATCGGTGCAGGACGATGTCTTGCTGTCCCAGATCCACTCAGGGGTCGCTGCCCGCACCCTGCTCCTGCGCATCGTTGCGGCCCCCAGCACCGAGCCCGTCACCGAGCGTCTAGCAGCAGCCAGCCGAGCCATGGGCGCGCGGCTGCGGGACAGTGGAGACCTGGTCCAGGTCGCGAACGGCGAGCTGGCGCTAGGCGCAGGCCGCACCGACCCGGCACTGTTCCGCTACCGCTACCTGGTGGGCCCGCCCGAGCACTGCGCCGATGCCCTCGACGAGCCAGCGCTGCGTGCGGCGCTCCAGCAGCGGCTCGCCGAGCTGGCGACGGGCTTGGCCATGTTGGACAAACAGCGTCTGACCGCCGATCCCACCGCCTGCTACCGCGCTTTGCTGCAATCGCTGGTGCCGGGCCAGAGGCCGAGCCGTTCGCACGGGGTCTGGTTCAGCGCCGACGGCCGCCACGCGCTGCTCGTGGCTGTGACCGGCGCCCACGCTTCGGACCTAGCTGCGCAGCGCCGCGCCGTCAAGACCATCGAGCAGGCCTTCGCCACCCTGCCGGAGCGTACCGGACTAAGCCTAGAGCTTGCCGGCCCCGGCTACTTCGCCGTGGGCTCCGAGCGGCGCATCAAGACCGAGACCATCCTTCTCAGCACTGCGGCAAGCATCATCGTGGCCCTGCTGCTCACGATGGCCTTTCGATCCGCGGCGCTGGTGGCCCTCGGCCTGCTGCCACTGGCGAGCGGCCTGCTGGCGGGCAGCGCATTGGTGTCGCTGCTGTTCGGCTCAGTACACGGCATCACGCTAGCGCTGGGCGTTACGCTGCTCGGCGTCGCGCTTGACTATCCCGTACACGTTTTCGCTCACGCGGCCGGCACTGATCCGGACAATAGCCGACCGGTGTGGCGTACACTTTGGCTCGGCACGGTTACGACGGTACTTGGCTATGCTGCGCTGGCCTGGACGAACTTCGACGGCCTGTCCCAGCTGGGCGTGCTCGCCGCGGCCGGCCTGACCACGTCGGCGCTGACGTCCCGCTACCTGCTGCCGCTGCTCATACCGCCCGGCTATCGGCTGCCCGAGCTTCGCTGGCTGAACGCACTGCAGCAGCGCCGTCCGCGGCTGTCTCTGTGGACCGGAGCCTGGCTGCTGCTGGGAAGCCTGGCCGCACTCGGTTTGACCTTGCTGGTGCACGGCAACCCGTTGGATACCGATATTCGCCGCCTGAGCGTCGTGCCCGAAAGCGAGATCGACAAGGACAGGATCATTCGCGCCCAGCTGGGCGCCCCGGACGTGGCTCGGCTGCTCTATGTGATCGCCGACGACGAGGCGAAGGTGTTGGAACGGCTGGAGGCGGCGGCGCCGGACCTGAAATCCCTCGAGGACCGCAACCTGATCGGCGGATTCGACAGCGCAGCCCGCTGGCTGCCAAGCCCGCGCACCCAGGGGGTACGCCGGGACGCGCTGCCGGGGCCAGAAGCCCTGTCCGCAGCGCTGACCGCCGGCAATGCTGAGCTGCCTTTCCGCCTGCAGCGACTGCAACCCTTCCTCGACGACGTAGAGCGCTCCCGTAGCCTGGCCGCGCTGCGGGCCACGGACCTGGCGGGCAGCCTCGTCGGCACCCGCACGGCCATGCTGCTCTCGCCCCTCGACGGCCGCTGGCTGGGGCTTGTGCCGCTGTCCGGCGTCGACGAGGTGGCGGCGGGCGTAGCCCTCGAAGCCCTGGCCGCGCGACACGGCATGACCTATCTCGACCTGAGCCAGGGCACAGCCGAGCTGCTGTCCCGCTTTTTCGCCACGACCTCGGACAAACTCCTGATCGCGGCAGCCGTCATTGTGCTGACCCTGGCCCTGGCCCTACGCAGCGCAGCACGGCTGGCCAGGGTGCTGCTTCCAATCGGCCTCGCCCTTGTGCTCAGTTTCGCGCTGGTGATTCTGCTACATGGCGCCGCCAACCTGTTCCACCTGGTCTCGTTACTCCTGGTGGCTGGGTTGGCCGTCGACTACAGCCTGTTCCTGAGCCGCCCGGTCGCTCGTGCTGCGGACAGCTGGCGCACGCTGTTCTCGGTCAGCGTCGGCGCCGGTTCCAGCTTCGCGATGTTCGCGATGCTCGCGCTCTCGACGATCCCGGCGCTAAAGGCGATCGGCTTCACCGTCGCCGTTGGCATTCTGTGTGCTTATGCCAGCTCGCTGCTGCTGGCGAGAACCGCCCACGAGCGTCTACAATAGGGACGGACCTGTATCGAGGTCCGCAGAGCAGATGCCCTTCGCCCATGCCGATCGAACCCGCGAGGATACGCGCCGTGACCCTCACCACCGCCTTGGGCCGTGGTCGCGACGCGCATGTCGAGGCGATTGCAGCGATGCGCCCAGCGCTGCGGCCGGGTGAAACGGACGAGGTGCCGGTGCCATCCTGGGTCGGAGTCGTGGACGACCTCGACGACCTGCCGCTGGTCGGCGATCTAGCGGACTTCGACTGCCGCAACAACCGCCTCGCCGCGCTGGCCCTCGAGGTGGATGGGTTCGCGGCTCAGGTGCAGGCCACCAGAGAGCGCTGCGGCGCGGCGCGTATCGGACTCTTCCTCGGCACCAGTACTTCCGGCATTCGTCACAGCGAACACTGCTACCGGCGCCATTTCGAGCAGTGCACGCCAGGGCTGGGCCAAGACCTGCGGTTCGCGACAACCCACGCATATATGTCATTGGCCTACTTTTGCCGGCGCCGGCTCGGACTCCGCGGACCGGCGGCAGTCGTCTCCACCGCCTGCTCCTCCGGCGCCAAGACCTTCGTTGCAGCCCATCGGGCGCTGTCGGCAGGACTCTGCGATGCAGCCGTGGTCGGCGGCGTCGATACGCTGTGCGCCACGACGCTGATGGGCTTTCACACCCTGGGTCTATTGTCTACAACACCATGCGCACCCTGGAGCCAGGGACGCAGCGGCATCAGCATCGGCGAGGGCGCCGCCTTCGCGTTGCTAGACTTGACCCTGGATCGCAGCGACGACCTCGCCTTGCTCGGCTACGGCGAGAGCAACGACGCCTACCACATCACGTCGCCACATCCCGAGGGCACTGGCGCGGTGCTTGCCATGGTCGCGGCGCTGGGCGCGGCCGGCCTAAACGCCTGCGACATCGACTACCTGAACCTGCACGGCACCGGCACTGCAGCCAACGACCAGTCCGAGGACTGTGCCGTAACCAGGGTGTTCGGCGACGCCGTGCCGGTCAGCGCCATCAAGGGTTGGACCGGACACACGCTTGGCGCCTCGGGGGCCGTCGAGGCGGTCCTGTCTCTATTGTCGGTCAAAGCCGGCCTGCTCCCCGGCACACTGAACACCGAAACGGTCGATCCGGCCCTGTCCGCATCCCTGGTACGCCGAAGCGAACGCCGTACCATCGATCGCGTGCTCAGCAACGCCTTCGGCTTCGCGGGCAACAACTGCGCCTTGGTGCTCGGACGGGTTTGATGCGCGTGGCGGCACTTGGGGTCGGAACGATCGCGCCGGGGCTGCCTGACTGGACCGCTGCAGCAGCGGTGCTGCGCGGAGAGCGACCCTATCAGGCCCAACCGCTGGCAGTGCCGCCGCCGGCAAGTCTGAGCCCGAATGAACGCCGGCGCGCGACGCTTGCCACAAGGTTGGCCCTGACAGCCGCGCAACAGGCGACCGAGGTCGCCGAACACCGATCCAGCGACCTGCTCGGCGTCTTTGCATCGTCGGACGGCGACATGGACCTCATCGACAGCATGTGCCGTGCGGTTTACGAGCGCCACGAGCCACCGTCGCCGACGGTATTCCAGAACTCGGTGCACAACGCCGTGGCCGGCTATTGGTCCATCGCGGAGGGTTGCCGGCAAGCGTCGACCAGCATAGCGGCTGGCGACGGCAGCTTCGCCGCCGGCCTGCTGGAGGCGGCGACCCAGGCCAGCACCATGGGCAAGCCGGTGCTTCTGGTCGCCTTCGACGTGCCGGCTCCGGAGCTGCTGCATAGCCACCGCAACTTCGGCTGCGCCTTCGCATGCGCCCTGTTGTTGGCACCGGCTGCCCAGGCCGATGACGACCCGTTGTTGACCCTTGCCCTGCCCGACGAGGCACAGAGCAAGCCAGATACGCCAATGGCGGACTACGCGCTCGAAGTCATGCGCGCCGGGAATCCGGCCGCCCGCTCGCTACCGCTGCTGGCTGCCCTCGCCGGTGTCGGGCCAGCGCTGGTGCGGCTGCCCTACTGGCCGGACCTCCCGCTGGAGGTCCAGCTGGAGCCGGATCCATGACCATGCTCGACGAGGTCTACGCGAAGCTCCCCCACGGCGGCGACATGCGCCTGCTCGACCAAGTGCTGGAATGGGACAGTGCATCAATCCATTGTGCGACCATCTCCCACCGATCGCCGGCCAATCCGCTGCGGCGCGATGGCGTTCTGGCCTCGGCG
>JBATTL010000256.1:0-2092 GCA_049670525.1 Thiohalocapsa sp.
GCGCCGACCCGCTCACAGGCCGCCTGGTTCACGCACACCAGACCGGAGACCGCCCAGCGCGGCTCACCGAGCACGAAGGTCTCGACCATGGCTGCGTAGAAGGCGTCGTCGCTGCGGTAGGCCGCGACGGTCGGGATCCCAGTCTCCCGCGCCCAGCGCGCCGCGAACCAGCCGGCAACAGATAGATTCGGTACGAACACATCCGGCTGAATGCGCGCCAGGCATGCCAGCAGCCAATCGATGCGATCCTCCGTCCAGCGACCGAAAGGCGCCGTATCCACCACGACACCCTCCGAGCGCAACACCTCCGCGCTCGGCGCGCCCGCGCCTTGATACAGAAGCAGGGCATGCACGGTATGGCCGCGCCGGTGCAACTCGGGCAGCAGACGGCGCGCATTCACAATGGGACCGCCACGATAGCCGGGCCAGTCATAGGCGAGGACAGCAATTTTCATACTGGGTTCTAACGCTACTTTGAACCTCCGTGCTTTAAGAAGGAAACGTCCAGCAGCCACAAGCTCAGACGGTCAAATCGCCACAACTAAGCTCAGAATTTCTGGGCTGGCCTGCCAGCTGCATTGTGAGCAAGGAGATGTCCCATGCCCCAACCCCCATTCTTAGGGGTTGTCCGCAATTAACTTGAACAATTTGGCGATATGGAGTAGTTCCACTCGCCGTGGAATGTGTCGCGCGTGAGGTTGAGTTTGCGAAGTTACTCTTCGCTGATTTTGACCCCCTTGGGGTATTGAGTGGTATCCAATTCCGCTTGGATGCTCAACCCGGTCGCGGTGCGCGTGTTGCCGATGAGGTTGACCACCACTTCGTGGCTGACCAACGGCTTGCCGCGCCAGTTGAGACTGATGAACGAGAACATGCGGTGCTCGATCTTGTTCCACTTGCTCGTGCCGGGCGGAAAATGGCAGACGCGCACCGTCAGCCCGGTCGCGTTGGCCAGTGCCTGCAAGGCGACTTTCCACAGGCGGACCCGGTAGCCGTTGCTGCCGCCGCCATCGGCGGTGATCAGCAGATCGGTGGCTTGCGGATAGCAGGCGACGCCCATCTTCGACCACCATCGACGAATGCTCTCGACGGCGAACTCGGCGGTGTCGTGATCCGTGCCGACACTGACCCAGCCGACGTTGGCGGTCTGATCATATACGCCGTACGGGTTGACCTTGCCCAACTCGCGATCCATGAAATCGTGCGTGCGCACCTCTTCCGGCCGACCCTTCGGCCGCCACTCGCGCCCGCGGTTCTTGAAATCCCCGACCAGCTCTTTCTTCTTCGTGTCCACGGAAATGACCGGCTGGGCACGCTGTTGGTAGGCGGCGACCTCTGCGTTGATGTGCTCGAACTGCGCGTCGCGATCTTCATGGGCGCTGCCTTCGCGGGTCTTGCGGTTGCCTTGCAGGCTGCAGCCCAGTGTCGCGAGCAACTCGCTCACGGTCTGCCGACCCACGGGGTGCCCGGCATGGCGCAACGCCTCGGCCAATTGTCGCGTGCTCTTGCAGGTCCAACGTAAAGCCGACTGCGGATCGCCGCATGTAGTCGGCTCGACCAGCCGCTCAAGACTCTCCAGCAGTTGCGGATCTTTCGCCGTCAGCGCTTTGCGACCGCCACCCTCGGCACGCACCCGATCACGCCGCAAACCATCACCGGATGAGCACTCCGACAGTTCACCCAAACCCTGATAGATCGTGGTTCGCGACAGGCCCGTCGCCTTGGCTACAGTGGAAATTCCACCGCGGCCAAGTTGCTGCGCTTCAACCGCCGCCCACAGACGACGCTCCCGCTCGTCGAAGATCTCAGCCAACAGTCGATACTTCTCGTGAATCGATTGTTCCAGAACGGCTTCCATGCCATAGTTCTTAGCAGCTTAAGATATTTTGTTCAAGTTATTTCTGGACGACCCCTTAATGCGTGCGGTGCCATGAGCGCCTAACTGAGGACCAATGTAAACTCGAAGTGGAGGGTTTCTAAATCTTCGGTCGATAGTTCCGAGAAACGCGGAGCCAGACGCTGGCGCAAGCCCTCTGGAAGCGGCTTGGTTAGAGGGCGGCTGGATGTCTTGACCTTGAAGCCGACGTTCTCG
>JBATTL010000257.1:0-3171 GCA_049670525.1 Thiohalocapsa sp.
GAGGTGCATATCTACCGGGCCGCCGCCTTGGTCCGCCGAGGCCAAGTCGCAGACGCGGAATGGGAGGCGGAAGAGATCCGCGCGATCAAGCCCGATTTCTCGCCCGCGGCCTGGCTCGACACCTACCCGATGACAGACCCGCGGCAACGAGAGCAGCTGCGAACAGCGCTGATAGCGATCGGGTTCTAATCGCATCCCCGTGGCCGATCGAGCTAACAGGGGAGAGACCACCTTTCGGACTTCCCCAGCTCTGCGTGAAGCCATGCGGGATCGAGGTCCGCGCCATTTGGCCAGGTAACAACGCCGAACTCTAGAGACGCTTTCGCAAAAGACGTCGTCTTTCAGGGCCTCGAACATCCCGCAATTCTTGGGCGTCCGAAGGGTCGAAAGATCTGCGATGCCTTGGCCGTCGTCGTTGAAAGTCAGCGCCAATCGGTAGTCCAGCAGGACCGTTAGCGTCTTGATTCGCCAAGGTGTCGTAGGAGTCACTCCAACGGCGCTATGCGCTTGGGCGGTTGTGTCGACTGACATAGATTCATAGCTTCCAGTCCTCCATCAGTTCAGAGCGGTGCTCGACCGCCCAGTCGATCGTCAGATTCAGGGCGCGTCTGGGTAGACCACGCGCGATGACGTCCAGGGTTCGGATGTCGATCAGGGCCTTGTGCTCACCCTGCAGGGCATGGACATGGGGCGGGGCATGCTCCCGCCAGAACATCTGGATGATGATGCCGAAGAACTGGCGGATGGTGGGCATGGGACAGCGTGGGATGTGGTTCGCGTACCTCTGCACGTTCCAATGGTACTTCGGTCAACCGAGCAACGGCAGCTGAGCGACGCACAGGGTGCGTTCCGCGCGGGAGTACGTCAGAAACGGACCACACTCTCCCCTGCGGCTTCCGTGTGGCTGGTCGGGTTTGCCGTGCCGCCTGTTTACTCACCGAATCCCAAGACCCGCAGGTGGCCTGCCGACAGCCGAACGCTCAACCGCGTGGTTCGCTTGTCACCGCCAGCCAGCAGTGTAACGATCAGCCCGCCCGACCCGGCGCTGTCGTCACCCCGGCTGGCGGCTCGTCCACTTCCCCCCCAGCGCCCCCAGCGCCCGAAATTCATCAAGAATCACATACACCGGGACCATACGACCAAGAGGATGCTGTCGTTGACAACCACCCGAACAGGGAGGCCATGCCGACGATGCTCGGCATGGTCAGGTCCAGGCCCAGGACCATGTGTCTGAACACGACGCCGATGAGCGCGGTGGGGATCACCAGCATGACGGTGATCGGCGCCAGATAGCCGCGGAATTGCAGCCCCAGCAGCATGTAGACGCCGATGAGGCCGAGCAGGACGTTGCTGCCGATGGATTGGCCGGTCTCGGTGGATTCCTTGCGCTCGCTTTCTCCGTCCACCGCCAAGCCAGAAACAACCACCCGAGCGGTTAACCTCCGGGTGCGGGAGGAGATTCGCGACCTGATCGATCAGGCCGCCAGTATCCAGGGCCGGTCGCGCTCCGATTTCATGATCGACGCAGCCCGGCGGGCCGCCGAGGAGACGCTGCTGGACCAGACGCTGGTCAGGGTCGATCGGGAGACGTACGCGAACTTCCTCGACGTACTGGACCATCCCCCTGCTGGAGAGGGTTACGATCGCCTGATGGCTGCCCCGAGCCCATGGAAGGGGTGATCCTCGAAGCTCCGGCGCCGCTCGCTGAGACGCATCGAGTCGAAGGTTTCTCCTCCGGTGTCCAGCCGCTTGACGAGTGGTTGACTCACCGGGCCGGGCACAATCAGTCCAGCGGCGCCTCGCGCGCCTACATCGTGTCGGCGGAGGGGTCGGTGTCGGCTATTGCTGCCTGGCCTCGGGCGCGTTGGCGCTGCGCGAGGCGCCTGGGTGCATCCGCCGGAACATGCCGGACCCCATTTCGATGGCGATCTTGGGGCGCCTGGCTATTGATCAGACCTGGCAGCGACCTGGCCTCGGTGTCGCTTTGCTTCGCGATGCCGTTGAGCGCACCCAGGCCGCAAGCACGATTCTTGGTGTCCGCGGACTCTTGGTGCATGCCCTGTCGGAAAATGCGGCGGCCTTCTATGCCCTTCACGGATTCGTCGCGTCGCCGACCAATCCCTTGACGCAGGCCCTGTCGCTGAAACGGGTGTAGGTGGCCAAGACGAGCATGGCGCCAGCCTGCGCCGACATCGGGTTTGTCGGTGATTGTTTTTTTTGATCCGAGATTGAAGGCGAGCGGATATGAATGGCCGACCCGACAATCGTGAAGGCGAGCGGCAACTCCCATCCTAGCGCTGCCTCGCGACCTAGGGCTGGCGCGAGGGCTAGGCCTGCCCATGCCCCATAGTTAGCCACTGACATTCACATGCTGGCCGATTACGGTAGCGGCATGAACACACAAAACCAAATCAAGCGAACGCTGGAACAAGCGGCTGCAATCGAGACGATCCGGGCGACGTTGGCGGGCGGGGATGTCGAGAATCGCTCGCGCCTTGCCGATGCACTCTGTGAACAGTTCGGCTTCCACGATCCACGTGGGCACTTGCAGCGAGCGGGCTGTCTGCGCGCCTTGCGAGAACTCGAACAAGCCGGTCATTTCCAGTTACCGGCATCGCGATTGCGGGCCGTCTTCAAGGCACGAGAGCCGCGGCGGCTTTGCGAAGCGGTGGCAGCGCCGACCGGGGTCCCGGCGCATGATTACGAAGCGAAGTATGCGCTTCACCCTTGGTTGCTGGAGAGCTTCATCGACACCGAGACCCATCGTGGGAGTTGTTATGGGGCGGCGAATTGGTCCTGCATCGGACAGACTGCGGGGCGGGGCCGACAGGATCGCCATACCCGCAAGCAGGAAACGCTCAAGGCGGTCTATGTCTATCCGTTGGAGACGGATTTTCGTGCCTTGATGGAGATCAGCGAACCAGCGGGTTCGCCACCGTTGGAGCCCGGCGCCGGGATGGACGGGCCGCAGTGGGCGCAACAGGGTTTCGGCGAGGCGTGTTTGGGTGATACACGCCTGAGCCGCCGATTGGTCGACAGTGCCCGCCGACAGGCGCACAAACCCGGCGATGCCTTTAGCGCTGCTGCCGAGGGAGAACGTGCGACGGTCAAGGGCTACTACCGCATGATTGATCAACCGGACCCTTCGCCGATCACCATGGATGCCATGCT
>JBATTL010000258.1:0-1600 GCA_049670525.1 Thiohalocapsa sp.
CGCTTGAGGATGGCGGTCTGCACCGGGTTGTTGTCGCGCTGCACCGGCAGCTCGAAGCGTTTGCGAAAGCGCGGCTGGGTGTCGAGATAGCCGGGATTGACGAAGTTGAAGATGGACCAGAGGTCGGTCAGCCGATTCTCCACCGGTGTGCCGGTCAGGGCCAGACGGTGCCGAGACTGGAGCTTGAGTACGGCGCGGGTCTGGTCGGCCTTCGGATTCTTGATGTTCTGTGCCTCGTCGAGCACCACGCGGTGCCAGTCGACGCCGGCCAGCAGCTTCTGGTCGCGCCGCACCAGAGCATAGGACGTAATGACCAGGTCGTGCTCGGCGGCCTGTGCGCGAAACGCCTTGGTGTCCTGCTCGCGTTTCGCCCCATGATGAATCCAGGTGCTGAGGTCTGGCGCGAAGCGTTCGACCTCTTTCTGCCAATTGCCGATGACAGAGGTGGGCGCAATCAATAGGGTTGACGCGATCGGGTCCGGTCCGGCCCGTTCCTGCAACAGTCGGGCGATGACCTGCATGGTCTTGCCCAGCCCCATGTCGTCCGCCAGACAGCCGTTCAGCCCCAGCCCCTCCAGGAACCCGAGCCAGGCCAGGCCGCGTTTTTGGTAGTCGCGCAGATCGGCCTGCAGGCCCGCCGGGTTGTCGACCGGCTGCAGTTGGCTCTGGTCGCGCAGCCGCTCCAGCATCCTGGCCAGGGCATCCTTCGGGTCGACCTCGAAGGCGTCGTCCTCGGCGGTGCGTTGCAGGATCTCCTGCAGGCTCATACTCGGTGTCTCGCCGCCGTGCTCGCGCCAGAAGGCGAGCATCTCCTGCATCTTGTCCCGGTCCAGTTCGACCCATTGGCCGCGGAAGCGCACCAGTGGCGTCTTCGCCTCGACCAGCTGTTGCCATTCCTCAGCGCTCAGGGTCTGATCACCGATGGCCAGGTCATAGCGGTACTGAATCAGGTTGGATAGGTTGACATGATTGGCGCCGGGACTGCTACCGGTGCTCGCGCCAGCCTTGGTCGCGGACGGGCGCAGCCGCAGCTTGACGCGCTGACGGCCCTTGGGCGTCCACCAGGCCGGCACGATGACGCTGTAGCCGGCGTCTTCCAACACCCAGGCGGACTCCTTCAGGAAGCTGAACGCGCCGTCCAGGTCCAACACGACCGACTGCGGCTCGGCGCTGTCGAGCCCACCCCAGAGCATCGGCACCATGCGCGCGGCGAGGCCGAGATTCAGCAGCAGGTATTGCTCGAAGTCAGCGCCGAAGCGAGCCCGATGTGCGGCGCGCTCCGATTCGGACGCCAGCCAATAGTCGGCCAATGCGATGCGGTGTGACGGGTCGTCAGCAGCGATGGCCACGAAATGCAGGCGCCAATCGTCCGCATGGTCGTCGTCCTGGGTGCTGTCGTGGTCGCTATCATCATCCGTCTGCGGCTCCGCGAGCCGAAAGCCCAAGCGAAAGGCCGCGTTCTGCTCGCTGCCTAAGATGCGCTCGCGCCACGCCTGCCACTGGCGTTGCGTCTTCAGTCCGGCTGCCGACTCCTGCGCGGAAGGCGTCCAACGGGCAGCGGCCGGTGTGGGCGCGAGGCAGGGCGCGAGCAGGGTGTTGT
>JBATTL010000259.1:0-8246 GCA_049670525.1 Thiohalocapsa sp.
CACGACACTTGGCTGCATTCTCGCTGGCGTCATCATGCTTCAAATAACCAAACGGCCAGGCCAAGCACTCAGAATCGACTTGCCTCTCCCGGAATAGGCTGCTCATGCAACGTTGGGGTTAGTATTATTGGGCATGTCAGGTCCGGGAGGGCGGTGATCCTGTAGGTACGACCGCGATGATGGTGTCACGAGTCTGGCCTTCGGCCCGAAACCAAGAACATGATCGGGAGCCAACCACGATGCGCAGCAAGATCATTACCGCCGACGAAGCGATCGCCCTGATCCGGGACGGCGATACCCTGGCCAGTACCGGATTCGTTCAGACCGGTTTCGCCGAGGCCCTGCTCTCGGCGCTGGAGCGCCGGTTTCTAGACACCGGTAGCCCAAGAAGCTTGACCTTGTATGCCGCGGCCGGCCAAGGCGACGGCAAATCCTTAGGACTCAATCACCTGGGACACGAAGGCTTGCTGCACCGAGTGGTGGCGGGTCACTGGGCTCGCATGCCGAAGGTGGGGCAACTGGCACTCGACAATCGCATTCAGGCCTACAACTTGCCCCAGGGCATCATCTGTCAGTTGTTCCGAGATCTGGCGGCCGGCAAACCCGGTTCCTTCTCAAAGACCGGTCTCTATACCTTCGTCGATCCCCGCTACGGCGGCGGCCGGATCAATGCAGCCACCACGAAGGATATCGTGAGTCTTGTTGAAGCCGATGGTGAGGAGTGGCTGTTCTATAAGGTTGGTAAGGTCAACGTCGCATTCATTCGCGGCACCACGGCCGATACGTTCGGCAATATCACCATGGAGCGGGAAGCACTGACCCTCAATAATCTCGCCATGGCTATGGCGGCCAAGAATAGCAACGGCATCGTGATCGCGCAGGTCGAAAGGATCGCTGAACGCAATTGCCTACCGCCGCGTCAAGTCAAGATTCCGGGGATTATGGTCGATTGCGTGGTGGTAGCTGAACCGGTCCAGCACATGCAAACCCTGGCGACCCCTTACAACGCCGCATTTGCCGGAGAGTTTCGTGTTCCTACCCCGAGCCTGGTGTCGACACCGCTGACTGAACGCAAGATCATCGCTCGTCGTGCTGCCTTTGAATTGCCGCCCAATGGCGTCATCAACTTGGGGGTGGGGATGCCGGAAGGCGTCGCGGGAGTCGCCAACGAGGAGCAGATTTCGCACCTGCTGACCTTGACCGTGGAATCCGGCCTTATCGGTGGGACTCCCTCCAGCGGGGCCGACTTCGGGACCGGTGTCAACATGGATGCGGTGATAGACGAGAATCAGCAGTTCGATTTCTACGACGGTGGTGGTCTTGACATGGCCTGCCTCGGAATGGCCGAGTGCGACGCTGCCGGCAACATCAACGTCAGCCGCTTTGGCGGCCGGTTGACCGGGGCAGGAGGCTTTATCAACATCAGTCAGAATGCCCGCCTGGTGGTATTCGTTGGAACCTTCACCGGCAGTGGTTTGAAAGTCGAAGTTAATGATGGCCAATTGCGGATCATCGAGGAAGGTCGGCACCGCAAATTTCTCAAGCAGGTTGAGCAAATTACCTTCAATGGTCAGTACGCCTATGATCGCGGCACGCCGGTCTTTTTCGTCACCGAACGCTGTGTATTCCGACGGGTCAGAGGCGGAGTGGCGTTGATCGAGGTGGCGCCTGGCATTGACGTCGAGCGTGACATCCTGCCAAACATGGACTTTGAGCCGATCATTGGTGACTACGCCCTGATGGATGCGCGCATCTTCCATGCCAATCCGATGGGTCTCGAGGCGGAGCTGCTTAACCTGTCCATGCCGGAACGAGTCACTTACGATCCGGAGCGCAATATTCTCTTTCTCAATTTCGAAGGCATGTATGTGCGAGTGATCGAGGACGTTAAGGCGATATGGGATATTTGTGAGAAGCGTTGCCGGGCAGCCGGCAAGCGCGTCGGCGTGATAATCAATTACGATCGGTTTCGGATCAACGAGGACATGTACGACGCCTATGCCGAAATGGATCGCTACTTTCTGGCCAATTATTTCAGCCAAATAACCCGCTATGCCACCAGCGCGTTTATGCGCGCGAAATTGGGCGAGGCCTTGACCGAGCGCGGCATCGCGCCTCATGTCTTCGAGCGCAGGGAAGAAGCCCAGGCATTCCTTTCCGGGCGAAGCGCCGATGCCGAGCGCTCTAGCTGACCTGAATCGTCGGCGCGGGCGTTGCGTGCAAGCTCACGATAATGCGCGGCAAGGACCTGACACCTGATCAAGCACCTAGCCGTTTTCGGGGCATCAAAACTGTATAGTCGAAATCCAGTACGACCGCTGGATCGTATTTTCCCTCATCGTTCTTATAGGGGAACGTCGCGCAACTCTTGTCTCTTGTCGCCACCAACCGCAGGCGCAGGGCGCCCAGATCACGCCGGTCCGGCAGTTCATCCTTGCTTAAGACTTCCGACCAGGCATAAACGGTGTCCCCGGCAAAGATAGGTGCTATATGGCGTCCCCCGTTGATCGCTATGATCTTAAAGGCATTGGCCAGGCCATTGAAGGAGAAGGCGCGCGCCAAGCTGATGATATGGCCGCCATAGACGATACGTCTGCCGAATCGACCATCCTTCTCAGTATGCTGATTAAAATGCACCTTGGCGGTGTTCTGATAGAGCCGTGTGGCGGTCATGTGATCACTTTCCTCAACGGTCATGGCGTCCACATGGTCGATCCGTTCGCCCACAGCATAGTCTTCCCACAAAAATATGCTCCCGGCCAGGTCCGTGTCGTAACCGGAGAGATTCAGTCCATCGGGCACGCTTAGCTCGGCCACCGCGACTGCCTTTGGCAATTCAGGCACCACAGCCCCTGGAGCTGGCGAGCGGCTGTCTTTTTTTCGCACCATTACCCAGCGAATATATTCGAGAACCGTATCATTCCTTTGATTGGAGCCTATGGAGCGCACATAGACGGTTCCGGTCTTTCCGTTGGAGTTTTCCGTCAACCCAATGACCTCGGAGACCGTACTGATCGTGTCGCCGGGATAGACTGGCGCGTGGAAGCGCCCGGACGCGTAGCCGAGATTAGCCACGGCGTTCAGGGAGATATCCGGTACAGTCTTGCCGAATACCATGTGGAATAGCAACATGTCATCCAATGGCGCTCCAGGCAGGCCGACCGCCTGGGCAAAGGCACTGGACGACTGGACGGGGAACCGGGAACCATATAGCGCCGTATACAAAGAAACGTCGCCATCTGTGACCGTGCGCGGCGTGGCATGAACAATGGTCATGCCGATGCGAAAGTCCTCGAAATGGTTTCCCGGATTTGTCTTTTCGCTCAAAAGTATTCCTCTCGTTACTACCGATTAGCCCAATTAGCCCAACTACCCCAGTTCTGCACTGGCATGCATCACGATTTCGCCGTCTGGTCCATAGGCATCCAGGATGACAGTATTTCCCTCTGGTCGACCGACGAGCCGGAACGGCTGCAGATCGAACAATGGCACGCGACCCTGAAAGCGAAACCGTACAATGCGTTTAGAACTGTTTTCCCGCGTCATGCCAGCAAGCAATACCGCCGTCAGCGGCCCATGGACTACAAGTCCGGGATAGCCTTCCTCGTCACAAGCGTACGCGCGATCAAAATGGATACGGTGCGCATTGAAGGTCAACGCGGAAAACCGAAACAGCAACACCGTATCGGGCGTTACGGTCCTGACCCAGACTCCGGCCGGGACACCGGGTAAGGATGGCAGGGGCTGCGGTGCCGGAATTGACGGCCCAGGTTCCTTGTAGACAATGTCCTGCTCCTCCTCGACCCGAATCACACCGCCTTGCTGAATCCGGTAACGCACCGTCACGAACACGAGCCGTCCGCTTTTTCCGGCTTTCTCCGTAACCTTCAGAATTTCACCCTGGCGGATGGCCGTCTCTCCGATGGTGATAGGTTCGAAAAATTGGGTTCGAGCGCCGGCGAACATACGTCGCGGCAAATCGACCGGCGGAAAAAACCCGCCCCGCTTCGGATGGCCGTCATGGTCAACCTGGGAGCGGGCGGCCTTGGGTAGAAAGTAAAACCAGTGCCATAGCGGAGGCAGTGGATTTCCGCGAGTCATCGACTCGCCATCAACATCGAGCATGGCTGCGGCGGCCTGGGCCGGAATCTCGGAGATGATCTCTTCCCGCACTTCCTGCGATCCAACCCAATCGGTCCAAGGTTTGCCGGAAAGCGGACTGGGATCGTTCATTCGGCTACCTCCACGGGTCCGGCCACCACACCGGATTCACGCAGTCGGCCGATCTCGGCGTCGCTCAGACCCAGATCATTGCTCAAGATCTCGTCCGTGTGCTCTCCGAGCAGCGGTGCGCGGCGTGGAGATTCCCGGGGGAAGGCGCCGAAGCTGATGGGCGAGCCGGGGACCAGATAGCGACCGATGCCCGGTTGCTCCAGTTCGGAAAATAGTGGATTACTGATGGATACGCGGGGATCTTCTTCCATCATTTGCCGGAAGGTCCTGTAGGGTCCCCAGCAAACGCCGGTGCCGCTGAAGGTCTCTTCGATCTCCGCGAGGGCTCGTTGTGAGCACCATTCGCGAATCGGGACTGAAATCTCCTCGGAACCGATAAAGCGGTCGCCCTCTTTCGTGAAATCAAGCTGCAGCCTGGATTCGATTATCCCGATCGCGCCGCCCAGATCTGTAGTCTTCAAGAGCTCTTTCCACATGTATCCAGTTACTACAACGATATAGAGCCACCGCTTGTCGCGCGTTTCGAACTCACTGCCATAAGCACCGTAGAGATAATTGCCGCAACCTTTTCTATCCTCCTGGTTGATTTCGACCTCCTGAATGAATCCCAGATTGCCGGTCATCGCGAACGCGATATCGGACAGCGCCAATCTGACGAGCTGTCCAGCGCCGGTCAGACGCCGATGACGCTCGGCCGCCAAAATGGCCAGGGCCAAATTGACCCCGGCCAGGGCGTCCCATGCCGGCAGCACATGGTTGACCGGATGTGGTGGTCCGTCACCCTGCTGGTTACCGGTCACAAACGGAAAGCCCGCCGCACAATTGACGGTGTAGTCCACGGCGGAGGTGCCATCCGAGCTGCCAAGCAGATTGACCATAATCAGGTCTTCCCGGTGTTTCTTGAGTTCGTCGTAACTCATCCAACCCTTATCGGCGCGCAGGTTGGTCAAAAAGATACCGTTTCCCTCACCGGGGGCCGTGATCAGATCGGTTAAGAGTTCACGCCCTTCCGGTCGGCTTGAATCGATTGCTAAAGACCGTTTTCCCTTGTTCAGTCCCGCCCAGTAAAGGCTCCTGCCCTCCTTGGTTACGGGCCATCTTCGCGCGTCGATCCCGCCGCGTATGGGATCGAAACGTATGACATCCGCGCCCAGCTGTGCCAGCGTCATACCACCCAGCGGCGCCGCAACAAAGGCAGAGGCCTCTATGACGCACAGACCTTCTAGAATCTTGTACATGTTGTTCAGTCCCCTCTGGAACAGCAGTCAGAATCCATAAGCAGCCGCTCTTTCAGGGTCCTTGCCCGCGACTAGCTTCGCAAGGTCGACGATGACCTTGGCTTGCTTCCAAGTGGCATCGTCCTGCATCTTCCCGTCTATCATCACCGCGCCGGAACCATCGGGCATGGCCTCGAGAATACGCTTTGCAAACAGCACTTCATTCAATTCAGGGCTGAAGACGCGCTTGGCGATCTCGATTTGATTCGGATGCAGGGTCCAGGCGCCCGCGCATCCTTGTAGATAGGCGTTGCGAAATTGCGCCTCACAGGCGGCGCTATCGTCAAAGTCGCCAAACGGACCGTAGAACGCACGTAATCCGTTAGACAGACAGGCATCCACCATACGCGCAACGGTATAGTGCCAAAGGTCCTGTTGGTAGAAGTTCCGCTCGTCGTTCTCGTCGCCGCGATCTGCGAGCACGCCGTAGAAGGGGTGGCCGCCACCCACGCGCGTGGTCTTCATACCCCTGGACGCCGCCAGGTCCGCGGGACCGAGGCTCATGCCGTGCATGCGCGGGCTGGCCTGGGCAATCTCGTTGACGTTCTTTACGCCCTGAGCAGTTTCCAAGATTGCGTGGATAAGGATCGGCTTGCTAACTTGGTGTCGGGCTTCAAGCAGTGCGAGAAGCTGGTCGACGAAATGGATATCCCAGGCGCCTTCAACCTTTGGAATCATCACCACGTCCAGCTTGTTTCCCACTGCCGCGACGATGTCGGTCATGTCGTCCAGAAACCAGCGGCTGTTCAAGGCGTTGACCCTGGTCCAAAGTCCGGTTTGACCAAAATCGACGGACTTCGCAACTTCGATGAACCCGTTCCTAGCGGCCTCCTTTGCCTCGATGGGAATGGCATCCTCGAGATTGCCTAGGAGTACGTCCACGGTCTTAGCGATCTTCCCGGCCTTGATCCGCATCTTCTCAATATGAGGGGGTAGGAAGTGGATTGTGCGTTCCAATGCGATCGGTACTTCATGGATGGGTTCGGGGGCACCGATAGCGAGAGGTCTAAAAAAGCTTGCAGGGGATTTCATATGTCTTATCTCTAATGGTCTCGAGAAAGACTTCCATCGAGCGTGGAAATCTCTCCGGCGATACAAGCGCACCAAAAAGCTACTTTTTTGTTATGGCTGCGCGATAATCTCGCCACAGGGTGAAACGCCCTTACCAATCCGGAAGGCGTTCCGTGTCAAGATGCACTTTTCGCGGCGGCCAGCTCGGCTTTTGATACGGTTGTCTCTGCTTGCCTGATCGAGGCGATATCGATCATTCTGCCATCGAGACTGACGGAGCCCGCACCACTTTTTTCGGCCTCTTCCATCGCCTCCAGAATACGGCGCGCCTGCTCCACGTCGTTAGCGGAGGGGCTGAACAAATCGTTGGCCAGTGCCACTTGGCTTGGGTGGATAACCATCTTGCCATCGAACCCCAGCGTCCAAGCTCGCTTCGCGCTGGCCGTCCAACCATCCGTATCCTTTAGATCGGCGAAAGGGCCGTCTATCGGGCGTAGCCCGTTGGCCCGCGCCGCCGCCACCAGGCGAGCCATGGGGTAGTGCCACATATCGCCCCAATGCATCTCTCGCTGCCTATTCGAATCTGCATCTGTTAGTACGTGATAGTCGCCGTTGGGAGCGCCGATCGATGTGCTTTGCATCCCCGCCGCGGCTGCGTAATCGGCAGAACCGAAAAGCAGACTCTCGTTACGCGGCGAAGCGGCGGCGATTTCATCGATATTCTGAATTCCCAGGGGCGTTTCGATGAGCATCTCAATACCGATCTTCCTGCGTAGGCCCTTGGCGCATTCGATCTGCGTGAGCAGCATATCCACTGCATAGACATCTGCGGCGCAGCCGACCTTCGGGACAAGAATCAGGTCGATACTGTCTCCGGCCTGCTCTACCAACTCGATAACATCCCGGTACATGAAATGTGTATCCAGGCCGTTGATGCGCACAGAGACACTCTTGCCAACAAAATCCAGATCGTTCAACGCGGCGATAACATCGTTGCGTGCCTGCACCTTGTTGTCCGGCGGAACCGAGTCTTCCAGATCGAAGAACAGGACGTCTGCCGCGCCGGATGCAGCTTTTTCGAAATAGTTCGGTTTTGACCCTGGTACCGCGAGGGTACTTCGGTTCAATCTTTGCGCACGTATGGGGAAGGTCTTGAAACTCACCGTCGCTGCTCTCCCGCTCTAAGGTGCTGTAATGTATGGCTCATACCT
Organism: Thiohalocapsa sp.; assembly: GCA_049670525.1. Classification (GTDB taxonomy): domain Bacteria; phylum Pseudomonadota; class Gammaproteobacteria; order Chromatiales; family Chromatiaceae; genus Thiohalocapsa. The sequence goes on from JBATTL010000259.1 coordinate 7,733, forward strand.
GGCACCTTGTTCGGCCGAGTCATGGCTATTTCTGGTGTACGGCCGAGGCCGAGGTAGGGGCATATCCTGCTGACTGATCACGACCAAGATCAAGATCAACACGGGTGGATACGCCTTGAATCAGTCTACGCTCGGAGTTCTTTCACAACCAGAGAATGTAGTGCCGGACGCGCTCCATGCGCTACTGTGCGAGGGCTGCCAAGCAGCTCGTCGCCGAGACCGTGGAGGCGGCTGTTAGGTGACAATTAACTTGGCCGGTCGGTGACAAGTATCTTGGCCGCTTTTCGAGGCTAAGGTAGGCGGCATTTTCGCAACCAACAGGGTGCGAGGATGTCGGGTAAGCGGATCACCAGCGAGCAGGTCAAGTTATACATGAGCAGCAGAAAGCAGCAGTTCCCGCCTCAAGAATATTGACTTATAGATCAATATCCTACGAGGGATCGCAAAAAAGTTCTTCGCAAAGTCTTCAGTGGAATCAGTAAAATAGCCTGCATACTTTAAGTCGTGAGGCAAG
>JBATTL010000260.1:0-10723 GCA_049670525.1 Thiohalocapsa sp.
CCATTCATGCGCTCGAACGTGGCCCGCATCGCGCCCAAGGGCACCGCTAACAGCACCATGTCAGCGTCCTTGACGGCGACCGCGGGGTCACGCGTGCAGGCGTCGATGACACCGAGATCAAACGCGAGTTCGAGATTCTCGGCGGAACGTCCACAGCCGACCACCTCTCCCACCATGCCTGCGGCACGTAATGCGCGGGCCAGCGAACCACCGATCAGCCCGACACCGATGATCGCGAGCCGCTCGATCATGCTGCGAGCGCCCGTTCCAACGCGGCCAATAGCCGGTCGTTCTCATGCGGAAGGCCAATACTGACGCGCAGATGGTTCGGCAGTCCGTAGGTTCCGACTGGTCGGCAGATGACGCCTTCGCGCAGCAACGTTTGATCGACGGCGGCTGCTGGACGGCCGAGGTCAACGGTGACGAAATTACACACCGACGGAATCCAGTCGAGCCCGAGCGCGCGCAGGCCCGCGGTGACACGTGCCATCTCGCTGCGGTTCAGGGTCACGGACTGCTCGACATGGGCATGATCCGCCAGCGCGGCAATCGCCGCGGCCTGGGCCGGCCTGTTGACGTTGAACGGATGCCGCATCCGATTCATCAGCTCCGCTACATGCGCATGGCTGAGCCCGTAGCCGACCCGAAGCGCCGCAAGTCCATGGACCTTTGCGAAAGTGCGGGTGACGATCAGATTCGGAAACGCGGCGATCCAGGCGCTGGTGTCCGGATAATCCGGCTCGTCGACATACTCGAAATAGGCCTCGTCAACCACGCAAACACAGTGCTCCGGAAGCGCCGCGACGAACGCGCGCAGCGGCTCCGCGGGCAGCCAGGTGCCGGTGGGATTATTCGGATTCGCGATCCAGACCACCGAGGTGCGCTCGTTCACCAGCGCCGCCATCGCATTCAGATCATGACCAAACGCCTTGGCACGGGCCACTCTTGCGACCGCGCCCGCGGACTGGGTCGCGATTGGATAGACCGCGAACGCGTGCTCGGCAAATACCGATTCACGCGCCGAATGCAGGAATGTCCGGGCGATCAGATCCAGGACGTCGTTGGAGCCGTTGCCGACCGTGACCTGGTCATCCCCGACGCCATGACGCTCGGCAATGGCCCGGCGCAGCGCGAAGGCTCCGCCATCCGGGTAACGTGCTAGCTCATCGGCGCAGGCAAGATATGCCCTGCGCGCGGCCTCGCCGCAGCCAAGGGGATTCTCGTTCGAGGCCAGCTTCACCGCGTCCCTGATGCCCAGTTCCCGCTCCAATTCCGACACCGGCTTGCCGGGCAGGTAAGGCTTCAGTCCGCCCAAATGCGGCGCGGCATGCTGCAAAAAGCGATTAGTCCGGTCGGTCATGGGTATTTGGTTGATTCTTAACTCGGACGACGTACGCATTGACGATAGAAGAACGCATCGACGAGAACGGTGCAGCCGCGGATCGCCCCAATCTGAATGTACCCAGACCGAATGTACCCAGGCCGAATGTACCCAGGCCGAATGGGCTTCCGCAAGGATGTCTCTTGCTGCCGGGCCAAAGCCCGCATGCAGGGTCAGAGACGATGCGGCGTCGCGATCCGACCGCCTGTCAACCGTCTTGCGCTAAAGCACCGCCTCGGGATAGGAGCCCAATACCTTGCACAGGTTTGCAGCGTCCTTCAGATCGTCGAGCGCGGAGGCAACCAGGGGCTCCGTGCGATGACCACAGATATCGACGAAGAACACATAGTCCCAAACGCCCTGGCGAGACGGACGCGACTCAATACGCGTCATGCTGATGCCTTGCGACGCGATCGGGGTCAGCAAGCGATGCAGACCGCCGGACTCGTTCTGGCAAGACAAGAGCATGCTGGTCTTATCGTGGCCGCTGGGCGGCGCGTCCTCGGGAGCGATAACCAGAAATCGGGTGGTGTTGCCCGGCTCGTCCTCGATGCGCTGGGCGAGGATACGCACTTCGTACAGCTCGGCGGCGGCCTCACCGGCTACCGCGGCGCTATCGCCCGAGCGAGACGCCATTCTCGCGGCTTCGGCATTGCTGCCCACCGCCACGCGTTCGGCATTCGGCAGGTAGCGATCAAGCCAGCCGCGACATTGGGCCAGGGATTGTTGGTGGGAGTAGACGCGGCGGACGGCGCCGATCTCGGTCGCCCGGCTCATCAGGTGGTGATGGATGCGCAGGGTCACCTCGCCGGCGATCCGCAGCGGCGAACGGATGAACATGTCCAGCGTATGACTAACCACGCCCTCGGTGGAATTCTCCACCGGCACCACTCCGAAGTTGCAGGACCCCGCCTCCACCTCTCGAAAGATGTCGCCAATGGCGCCGAAGGGCTGCGTCTGCACCGAGTGACCAAAATGTTTCAGTACGGCGGCCTGGGTGAAGGTGCCTTCGGGCCCGAGATAGCCAACGGATAAGGGCTTTTCCAGGGCCAGACAGGCCGACATGATCTCGCGGAACAGACGCGCCGCTTCCTCATCATCGAGCGGCCCCGGGTTCTGTTCTTTGATGCGGCGCAGGATCTCGGCCTCACGCTCGGGCCTGTAATAGTGTCGACCGCGCGGATTGCGCTCGTCCTTGATCTTGGCGACCTGCTGAGCGCAGGCGGCGCGCTCCGAAATCAGGCGCAGCAGATCAGCGTCGATGACGTCGATGCGATCGCGGATCTGTATCAGCCGTTCGTCGTCGCTCATCGCTGCGCCACCTATTTAGCTCCGTTTCCTATTCAGCGCCGATTCCTAAATACAGCGCCGATCCAGGCCAGATTCCCGGCGAAATTCTAAACCCCGGTCCCATCGCCGAGGCATCGCACGGATAGGACGCCTTCGATCTCGGAGATGCGCCGCGCGGTGTCCTCGGGGCAAGGGCGATCGATGTCGATCAGCGTCACCGCAAGCTCGGCCCGGGAGCGGTTCAGCATATCCAGGATATTGAGCCCCGCCTCCGCCAGGTCGGTCGAGACCTGGCCGAGCAGATTGGGCACATTACTATTCACAACCGCCATGCGGTAGCCCCCGTTGCGCGGCAAGTGGATCTCCGGAAAGTTCACGGAGTTGGTGACATTGCCGTCTTCAAGGTACGCACGCACCTGTTCCGCTACCATCACGGCACAATTGTCCTCAGCTTCCCGCGTGGAGGCACCCAGATGCGGCAGTGAAATCACGCGGGGGTGGTCCTTGAGCAGGTTGCTCGGGAAGTCGCAGACATAGGCGTAGAGCTTGCCGGCATCCAACGCGGTCACCGCAGCGTCGTCATCGATGATGCCATCGCGCGAGAAGTTCAGCAGCACCGCGTGATCCTTCATCGTCTGGATACGCTCGGCATTGATCATGTGCCGAGTGTGTTCGGTGAGCGGCACATGAAAGGTGATGAAATCCGAGCGCGACACCAGATCGTCGATGGATAGCGCAGCCTCGACGTCGGCTTCGAGTCTCCAGGCGCTGCGTACGGTGATGCTGGGGTCGTAACCAATGACCTTCATGCCGAGGGCACGGGCCGCGTTGGCCACCAACACACCGATGGCGCCCAGTCCGATGACGCCAAGGGTGCGCCCCGGCAGTTCGAACCCGACGAACTGCTTCTTGCCGGACTCGACCGCCTTGCCGATGCCGGCGTCGTCGCCCTCCAGACCGCGGGCGAAATGCCAGCCCTGACCGATGTTGCGGGCCGCCAGCAGCATACCCGCGATGACCAGTTCCTTCACCGCGTTGGCATTGGCTCCCGGCGCATTGAACACGACGACACCCCGCGCGTTCATGTCCGCAACCGGGATGTTGTTGACCCCAGCGCCGGCTCGACCGATGGCCTTGACCGAATCCGGAATGGCCATGTCATGCATCTTCGCGGACCGCACGAGGATCGCGTCGGGACTCGACAATTCGGAGGCAACCTCGTAGGCCTCCCGCGGCAGCCGGTTTAGTCCGGCCACGGAGATATTGTTCAGGGTTTGTATCTTAAACATGGTGAAACCAGTTTCGATTTCCTGGGGTGCGTGGAGAGGCAAAGGACCTTGCCCCGAACCGACAGGCGGTACGCATGGACTCTCGTCAGCGGACGTTCAGCCGTGCGTTCGCTCAAATTCGGCCATATAGCCGATCAGCGCATCGATCCCCGCCTCCGGCATCGCATTGTAGATGCTCGCGCGCATGCCGCCGACCGAGCGGTGCCCCTTGAGTGTCAGCAGCCCGATGTCCTTAGCGCCAGCGAGAAAGTCCGCGTCCAGGTCGGCATTCGCCAATGTGAACGGGACATTCATCCAGGAACGCGACCTCGGCTCCACCGGGTTCGCGTAGAAGCCGGAGCCGTCAATCGCGGCGTAGAGCTTAGCGGCCTTTCGCTGGTTGATCTCCGCCATACCGGCGAGCCCCCCCAGATCCTTGAGCCACTCGAACACCAGCCCCGCCAGGTACCAGGCGTAGGTGGGCGGCGTGTTATACATGGAGCCACTACCGGCATGAATCTGATAGTCGAACATCGCCGGGGTACCGTTGCGCGGCTGGCCGATCAGGTCCTCCCGGACAATGACGATAGTCAGTCCCGCCGGGCCGATGTTCTTCTGCGCGCCCGCATAGATCAAACCAAAACGCGATACATCGATGGGGCGCGACAGGATGGTTGACGACATGTCCGCGGCCAATGGCACGTCCGCTTCCGGCACATAGGGGAACTCGACGCCCTCAATGGTCTCATTGGGCGTGTAGTGCAGATACGCGGCTTTGGCGGAGAGGGCGAGTTCGTCCTGACCCGGGGCGCGGGTGAACTTGATGTCTTCGGTCGTGGCGGCGACGTTCACATCGCAGAACTTACGCGCCTCGGCGATCGCCTTCTTGGACCAACTGCCAGTGTTCAAATAGTCCGCCACATCGCCTCCGCGGAGCAGATTCATCGGCACCATCGCGAACTGGCTTGAAGCCCCACCCTGCAGGAAGAGCACCTTGTAGCCGTCCGGGACTGCAAGCAGATCGCGCAGATCGGCCTCGGCCCGTTCCGCGATGGACATGAATTCCTTGCCGCGGTGACTCATCTCCGCGACGCACATGCCGCTGCCGTGCCAGTCCAGCATCTCTTCCCGAGCCCGGCGCAGGACCGCTTCCGGCAACATCGCAGGGCCCGCGCTGAAATTGTATGGTCGAGACATGGTCTCTACTCCATCTCTTGGCTGTTTGAATAGTCGGGACGTCAACAGGGCCGACCCAACGAACCGGACAGGTTGGCAGCGCGACTGTCACCATTCGCGCCGCAACCGGTTCAATCGACGTCGTCGTTGTCATCGGAAGGGATACCGGCATCCGGGGCCGCATCGGGATCAGCGTTCGGATCGGGTTGCGGGCCGTCATCGGATTCGGGATCGGGATCGGAGGCGTCGTCTTCATCATCATCGCCATTGAGGGCGACGACCCGTTCAATCCCGGCCAATCGCTGATTCTCACCAAGATTGATCAGCCGGACGCCCTGGGTGTTGCGACTCAGAATCGAGATGCCGTCGATACCGGTGCGGACCAGCGTGCCGGCCTCGGTGATCAACATGATCTCATCCCCGGGGCGAACCAGCACCGCACCCACCTGCTCGCCATTGCGCTCGTTGATGCGCATGGAGATCACACCCTTGTTGCCACGCCCCTTGGTCGGGAATTCCTCGATCGGCGTGCGCTTGCCGTAGCCGTTTGCACCGACGGTCAAGACCGTGCCCGGCTCTGCGACCAATAGCGAGATCACGCGCTGGTCGTCATCAAGCCGAACACCGCGGACCCCGTGGGCCGTGCGACCCATGGAACGCACCTCGGACTCGTTGAAACGCGCGGCCTTACCCGCTGACGTGAATAGCATCATGTCCTGACGCCCGTCGCTGACCGCAACGCCGATCAAATGCTCGTCTTGGTGCAAATCGATGGCGATGATGCCCCGCGCCAGCGGACGGGAGAAGTCCGACAGCGGCGTCTTCTTGACGGTGCCCTTGCTCGTGGCCATGAACACGAAACTGCCTTCGGCATACTCCGGCACCGGCAGTGTCGCATTGATGCGTTCACCCGGCTCCAGCGGCAGCAGATTGACGATGGGTCGGCCCCGCGCGTTGTGGCCGGCCTGGGGCAACTCGTAGACCTTCAGCCAATAGACCTTCCCCTGACTCGAGAAGCACAGCACGGTGTCGTGGGAGTTGGCGACAAACAAGCGGTCGATGAAGTCCTCGTCCTTGGTGCTGGCAGCGCTGCGACCCTTGCCGCCGCGGCGCTGCGCCTGATACTCCGATAGGGGCTGTGCCTTGACATAGCCCGCGTGGGACATGGTCACGACCACATCCTCGGGGGCGATCAGGTCCAACAGGGTCAGATCGGTATGATCGAACAGGATCTCGGTGCGGCGTGCGTCGGCGTACTGCTCGCGGATCGCGGTCAGCTCGTCACGGATCACCTGCATCAGCCGGTCCGGGTTACGCAGGATCTCGAGCAGCTCGGCGATTTTTTGCAGGATCTCCTCGAACTCCTTGACGATCCTGTCCTGCTCCAGACCTGTCAGGCGCTGGAGTTGCAGATCGAGGATGGCGCGCGCCTGGCGCTCGCTGAGACGGTAATTGCCGTCGTCGGCGCCGCCCTGGATCATGCCGAAGCCGGCCGCGAGATCGTCCGGGCGGGTTTCGGATGCGCCGGAACGTTTCAGCATGCCGGACACCGCGCCTGCGGGCCAGGTGCGGGCCATCAGGCCTTCGCGGGCATCGGCTGGACTTGCGGACGCCTTGATCAGCGCAATCACGTCATCGATGTTGGCCAGCGCGACCGTGTAGCCCTCCAACAGATGGGCGCGATCGCGGGCCTTGCGCAACTCGAAGATCGTGCGCCGCGTCACGACGTCGCGACGGTGCCGGAGGAAGTACTCCAGCATCTGCTTCAGATTCAGGATACGCGGCTGGCCGTCAACCAACGCGACCATGTTGATACCGAACACGCTCTGCATTTGCGTGTGCTGGTACAGATTGTTCAAGACGACATCCGGGTAGTGATCGCGCTTGATCTCAATGACCATACGCATCCCGTCCTTATCGGATTCGTCGCGCAGTTCGGCGATACCCTCGAGCTTCTTTTCCTTGACCAGCTCGGCCATTTTTTCCAGCAGCCGTGCCTTGTTGACCTGATACGGCAGTTCGTCGACAATGATGGCCTCTCGCCCGCTGCGCTTCTCGGTCTCGAAGTGAGTACGGGCACGCATCTGGATGCGCCCGCGGCCGGTGCGATAGGCCTCACGGATGCCGCGCACACCGTTGATGAAGGCTGCCGTGGGAAAGTCGGGGCCGGGCACGATCTCCATCAATCGCTCCGTGTCCACCAGCGGATCCTCGATGACGGCCAGGCAGGCGTCGATGATCTCCCCCAGATTATGGGGCGGAATATTGGTCGCCATGCCCACCGCAATACCCGACGACCCATTGACGAGCAGATTCGGGAAGCGCGCCGGCAACACCGCCGGTTCATGCTCCGACTCGTCGTAGTTTGGCGTGAAGTCGACCGTCTCCTTGTCCAGATCATCGAGCAAGCTGTGGGCGATGCGCGCCATGCGCACCTCGGTGTAGCGCATGGCCGCCGGCGAGTCGCCGTCCACCGAGCCGAAGTTGCCTTGCCCGTCGATCAGCATGTAGCGCATCGAGAATGGCTGCGCCATGCGTACCATGGTGTCGTACACCGCGGTGTCGCCGTGGGGGTGATACTTACCGATCACGTCGCCGACGATGCGGGCAGACTTCTTGTAGGGCTTGTTCCAGTCGTTATTCAGCTCGTTCATCGCGAACAGGACGCGGCGATGCACGGGCTTGAGTCCGTCGCGCACATCGGGCAGGGCGCGCCCGACGATCACGCTCATGGCGTAGTCGAGATACGACTGGCGCATCTCATCCTCGAGATTGACGGTAAGAACCTCTTTAGCGAAATCGGCCATGAATCAGTCTGAAGGAAATCCGTGTAGTGGCGTGTGGGGCTGTTGTAATGTGCCGCTCAGGGCGTTGTTTCGGCCTTCCGACAAGCCTTGCAAAAAGAGCGAGATTGTAACACGCGGCGGGACCCGACCGCAGCCGGAGCGACGAGATTCGCGCGCGTATTGTGCACCAGCGCCGGGGCGCCGGGCGATTATCGCCGGAGCGGGCCGACGCCGCTCAATCGGAGACAGGTTGGGCGAACAGGTCGTGCTCAGCGCTGGCGTTGATCTGAACTTCGATGAAGTCGCCCGGCTCGATTTCCCACGCGCCGTCGATGATGACGGTACCGTCGATTTCCGGCGCGTCGGCGTGGCTGCGAGCGATGACGCGGTTTTCCTCAACTTCGTCGACGAGCACGATCAGGCGTTGGCCGATACGCGCGGCGAGTTTGGCCCGGCTGATCTCCGCCTGCACCGTCATGAACCGCTCCAGGCGCTCTTGCTTGATCTCCTCCGCCACCGGGTCCGGAAGCGCATTGGCAGTCGCTCCATCGACCGGCGAGTATGCGAAGCAGCCGACACGATCGAGCTGGGCCGCTGCCAGAAACGACAACAATTGCTCGAAATCGGCCTCGGTCTCACCGGGGAAACCGACAATGAAGGTGCTGCGCAGGACCAGATCGGGGCAGATACGCCGCCAGTCGGCCAGGCGATCCAGCACCTTCTCGGTGGCGGCCGGGCGGCGCATGGCCTTCAAGACACGCGGGCTGCCATGCTGCAGCGGCATATCCAGATAGGGCAGGATCAGACTGTCCGCCATCAACGGAATCAACCGGTCCACTTGGGGATAGGGATAGACGTAGTGCAGTCGAACCCAGGCCGGTAACTCCCCCATGGTGCGGGCCAGGCTCTCGATATCCGTGCGCAAAGGCCGGCCCTGCCAGAAATCATTCCGATAGCGGACATCGAGACCATAGGCGCTCGTGTCCTGCGAAATGACCAACAACTCGCGAACGCCGGCCTCCACCAGTCGCTCGGCCTCGGCCATGACCTGGCCGATGGGCCGACTCACCAGATCGCCACGCATACTTGGAATGATGCAGAAACTGCAGCGGTGATTGCAGCCCTCCGAGATCTTTACATAGGCATAGTGCCCGGGGGTGAGTTTCACCCCCTGGGCAGGAAGCAAACTCGTGAACGGGTGCGCCGGTGGTGGCAGATGCGTATGCACCGCGTCCATGACCTCGGCGTAGGCATGGGCGCCCGTTACCGCCAAAACGCTGGGATGGGTATCACGTATGAGGTCCGCTCGCGCACCGAGGCAGCCCGTGACGATGACACGCCCGTTCTCGTCCAGCGCATCACCGATGGCAGACAGGGACTCCTCGATCGCGGCATCGATGAAGCCGCAGGTATTCACAACCACCAGATCGGCGCCCTGGTAGTACGGCGACAGACCGTAGCCCTCCGCGCGCAGCTGGGTCAGGATGCGTTCGGAATCGACGGTAGCCTTCGGGCACCCGAGACTGACGAAGCCGACATTCGGGATTGAATCGGCCAGCGGCCGTTGTGGTGTTGTCATGGCCCTTTCGCGCGCACGCTCAGTTTCTGTCTGCGATCAGTGATCGAAGTAGATGACGGCGAAATCGCGGCACCCGCTGGTCGTCGGCTCCGAGCACGTCGGCCACGGCCAGAATGCCCTGCATCGCCGCACCGTTCGCCATTGCGCCCTCGGCCAGCACTTGCAGAGCCTTGCCCTGATCGTCGGACTGCCAGGCCTTGAGCGCCGCCGCTCGGATCTTGTCCGCCAGGGTGACGATATAGCAGTCGATCAATGCACGATACCCGTTTTCCGTCGGCATGCCGTGGACCTGTTCGACGATCTCACTCTGGCGCAACAACTGGCATGACGGCACGCTCTTGAATCGAACCAGGAGTACCGAAAGACACCCCAAAAGCCGATAAATCCGCTCGGATACTAGAATACCAGCTAAGCTATTGGTATAAACCACCATACTCAAGACGGGTTGGACGGGCACATCTCGCGCCACCCGCGAACTTCCAACGGGTTGGTGGCTATCGAAGGCAACTGCCGGCGGCGAACCCCGCCAGAATTGATAGAGGGAGATCAGATGAAGAGCTGCAAACTCTGCAGGTTGAGCGACACCTGTAACGATCTGCCCGGGGTCTGTATTCTGGTCCCCTATTTAACCGTCGCCGTGGTCGCGATCACGATCGGCTACCTGTTCCTGACTCAAGAGATTCTGACCTGATTCGCCGGCCTTTCGAGTTGATCAAGCGAAGTCCACCTTCTGCGAGGACCAAGTCGAGACCGAGGCCGTGACGGAGGAGTCCGACGGCATCAGGCCCGGTCATCAGGTTCGACTTCATTTATCCATCCACCTCGACGACGGAACCGAGGTGCTATCCAGTTTCGACGGTGAACCGCTCACTTTCCGCGTCGGCGACGGCACGATTGCGCCCGGCCTTGAATCCCTCATGCTCGACCTGCCGGTGGGCAGCGACACCCAAATCTTGGCAGCGGGCGAGGCCGTTTACGGCGGGCCGGATCCGACACTGATCCAGACCATCGATCCACGCGATCTACCCGAGGGATTCATCCCGCTTCGGGGCCAGATCGTCACATTCGATACGCCGGGGGGACAGGAGACGGCCGGTACTATCCTAGAAACCGGGGCTGATGGGACGCGTGTCGACTTCAATCATCCACTGGCGAACCGCGGCCTGCGCGTGCGCGTCGCGGTCCTGGCTGTAGACTAACGGAACGCCGGTGCTCGAAGCGTCGGCTGGCGGAAATAATCATT
>JBATTL010000261.1:0-5541 GCA_049670525.1 Thiohalocapsa sp.
GCGCGCATCCTGTATACGAGTTGCAGCCTTATAAGTTATTATCAAACAAATATATATGTACGACAAATCTTTCCTCTGCGCGGCTTGGAGGAAGCTTTTCGGCTCCGACGCACTGTAGTTCCTTGACAGTGTCTTAGCCAACTGATCGCCGGATCCGGCAAAGTCATCGAGGAACACAACGGGGCGTCCTTGGCGGGCATATTCAAGGGCTTCAACTGGATCGACAAAACTTCCTTCAGGTATTGCAAGCCTCTGCCGGGCTTTTCTACAGAACAGTTTTCCGCTATCGGTGGGATTTGGCCGCTCACCTTCTACTCCCGTGAAGATTGCGCGCTGGAGGAACTCGTCGAATCTTCTCCTCCCCGCCCCGGGATCGCTCGGGTCGTCCATGTATTGCCGGGCGAGCCTGGAATAAGCGGCGAAGTACAATGCGTCAACCATTTCATTGGAGTAGAAAATCAAACGATCCAGGATGTGCGCTGCATAGAAGCGATCTGACGAGTCGAAATTACTTAGCCATCCTCGGGGCCTCATGAGGGGCTCGGGCTTCCAGAATCCTGATCGTTTTAGGCATAGCGCCTTTGCTATGACTTCCTCAACGAACTCATCCTCGTCGAGCTTCGCCATAATGTTTCTCGGTCTAACGCTGCCATCGACATGTTAGCCGGTGGTTGGCTGTGGGTTCCAATGGGCGGTGCATCCTGGAATCTGAGGGTCTGCGATGCGCGTACGTGAGAAAAGGGGCCTGAGAAAAAGCCAAGAAAAGGGGCCAAGCTCAATTTAATCGCAGTGGCACTTCGCGCTGTGCATCGCCCTTGGTGGGCAGATCCTCGTCCTCCTTTCGCAACTCGCCGCGCGTGCGCGACTTCCGCCGCTTACTGGCCATGGCCTCGATCTGTTCATAGAAACCGCTGATTGCCCATCGACTAAGCTTGATAGGCCGCATTGCCCCAGCGCGCTAACGCGGTGGACACATGGATTATATCTGCTGGCAGGCGCGGTCCTGCGACTCAGTGCACAAAGCCCGTGCTCTAGACGGGCAACGAGCGCTTTGTCGAGCCGATGCAGCGCCGGCTCGCTCTGCGAGCACGCTTTGCTACTATCCTTGGCGAAGTTGCCAAGGGCACTGCTCGCCGTGCCCCGCAACGGCCTAAGCACCTCATCCTGATGGTCGTTCGGAGGGTTCGCAACGCGAAATCGGCATGAGCACGACACTGCACATCCAGGTTCTGGGGGGGCTCAGGGTCGAGCGCAACGGCGCGACGATCCCGTTGCCGACCCGCAAGGCCGCCGCACTGCTGGCAATTGTCGCGATGCCGCCGGGCACGCTGATCACGCGTGATCGGCTCGCCGATCTGCTTTGGTCGCGCAGCGCCCAGGCCCAGGCGCGCGGGAGTCTCCGCCAAGCGGTGGCACAGCTCCGCAAGGCGCTCGGGGACGAGTCCGGCTCCCTGATCGAGACGGTTGGAAATGGACTTCGGCTTGCGTCGCAGGGGGTCGAGGTAGATGCGGTGACGCTGGAGCGGGCGCTGACGGCTGGGTCCCCGGCCGACCTGGAGCGGGCTGAGCGGCTGCATCGTGGTGAGTTCCTTGAGGGGCTGGCGATCGAGGAGCCAGCCTTCGAGGCTTGGCGCACGACCGAGGCGCGGCGTCTGCATCTGCGCGTGCTGCGCGGATTGCAGGCACTGCTTGCCCACCAGGTCGACCAAGGCGATCTGGAGGCGAGCCTCGATCTGGGCGAGCGCCTGGTGCAGATGGAGCCGCTCGCCGAAGAGACCTATCAGGCATTGATGCGTCTGCATCTCGGCCGCGGGGCGCTGGGCCCGGCCATGCGGGAGTACCAGCGCTGCCGAGCGGTCTTGAAGGCGAGTCTGGGCGTGGGGCCATCGGTCGATACAGAGGCGCTTCGGCAGGCAATTCGCGCTCGGCCGCCCGCACCCGACGCGACCGATGCCGGGGCATTGCCGGTCATCGCGGTGCTGCCCTTCACCGACGCCGGCACCGATTCCGGCGGTGGCACCCATGAGGATGCGCGAGGTCAGTACTTCGTCCGCGGGTTCACCGAGGATGTCGTCTCGGCGCTTTCGCGTTTCCGATCACTGCGGGTGATTTCGGCGCAATCCTCGTTCGCGGAAGCGGATCTGCAGGCGAGCCCCCGCGAGATCGGGGAAGGTCTGGGTGCTCGCTATCTGCTCCTGGGCAGTCTCGGGCGCGGCAAGGATCAGATGCGCCTGTGCAGCGAATTGCTGGATGTGCGCTCCGGCCATCTGGTCTGGTCGGAGCGCGACGAAGTCTCGACGACCCGGCTCCCGGAGACCCGAGATGCGATCGCGCGTGGCGTCGCCGCGGCGCTGGCCGCCCGCATCGACGGTGATCTGCTAAGGCAGGCCATGCGTAAACCGCTCGACAGCCTGGAGGTCTACGACTGTTGGTTGCGCGGGATGGCCAGGTTGCGCGAGGGGACGCCCGAGAGCTTGGCCGGGGGCCGGCCGCTGTTTCGCCGCGCGCTGGAGCTTGACCCGGGCTTTGCACGCGCCCACTCCGGCCTGTCGCTGACCTATTTCAACGAGTGGAGCTGTCTCGCCTGGCAGCGCTGGCATCAGGACGAACACATGGCCTTCGAGCATGCGCGCGATGGCGCCGCGCTGGATGAGACCGACCATGTCACGCACTTCGTGCTCGGGCGGGTGCTGCTGTATCGGCGTGAATTCGCGCGCGCGGAGCGGCACATGGATCGCGCCGAGGCACTCAATCCAAACGATGCGGATATGCTCGCGCAACTGGCCATCGCCGATGCCTTCATCGGTCGCGCCGAGCGAGGTATCGAGCGTATCGACCTGGCGATACGCCTGAATCCCTATCATGACGACTGGTATTTCGCCTACGCGGTGTATCCCAACTTCATGGCGGGCCGGCTGGAGACGGCGATCGCGTTCGGTCTGAAGGCGCCCTATGTTGCCACCGACGTCACCGCCTACCTGGCCGCGGCGACCGCCCAACTCGGACAGATGGATGCGGCCCGTCGGCATCTCGCATCCTTTCGGGAGATGTTCCGGCGCAATATCAAGCAAGGCCAAGAGCCCGCCGCTGACGAGCCGATGCGCTGGCTGTTGCACGTCAACCCCTTTAGCAGGATCGAGGATGCGCGATTCTGGGCCGAGGGGCTGGCCCGCGCCGGGCTGGTCGTCCCCGATGATCTCTGGCGCGACTTTCCCCATGGACCCTGGTCCGGCTGATGCGCGTCCTAGGCCCCCGCCGGTTGCCGATTTTCGATCCAGCAAACCTGCGCGATCGCCGGCCAGTTCAGAAGTACTGACAATGATCCGCCCGCGCGGCGATCTCCTGGAGAAAGACGCCCGGATCCATGACGCCGTCCGCCTCGGGCAGCAAGTCGGGTGCGGCGACATCGAAGGTCATCGCGGCCAGGCGGCAGCCGTGCAGCCGGACCTGGCCGGTCGACTTGAGCAGCTTGAAGAAGTTGTGGATCTCGAGCGGATCCCCATCGCGTTGCAGCCGTTGCCGCAACCAGTCTTCACGGTCGGCATAGCGCGGATCCATCCGGGACTCGCGCACCCCTTGGATCGTGAGCAGGCGTACCGACCAGAGGACGAACAGGATGTCCACCTCGACGCCCTTGTGCCCCATCTCCCAGGCAAAGGTCAACGGTGTCAAGAGCCGGTCGAAGGCATCGTCGCGAATGACGATAGCGAGGCGCCTGATGGCCGCAGACGGACGGACCTGTCCTCTATCCACCGTCTTGGCCGGGAACTCGTTTTTTGAGGGCATCGCAACTTCGGAACCGAGGACTGTGGCGGACTGCCCAGGGGCGTGCACGGCTTGACTCGATTTGGATGACATGAGCTCGACTCCTGCCGCCGGGCCTCGCAGAGACCGGGGCGGCACTTCAATAGGGAACGCATAACAGGGTTCGGTCGCTGCATCCTCGAGGACGACAGCGACCGAAGCGGCTCAGGCGACGCGACGCGAGGGCCGCTCGGCGGCTCTGGCCAACAGGGCACGCGCACGCGCACTATCCGGCTTGAGATCGGTCCGTTCGGCGATCAGCGCCCGTGCCAATGCAAGCTGCCCATCGCGCAGCGCCGCTTCGATCAAGGTCAGATCGATCAGGTCCCGTTGGGCGTGGCTGCCGCCGAAACGATTGGCGCGATCCCGGACCGGCCGCAATAGGCGGACTGTCTCGGCGAAGTCGCCCTCACCGAAGGCCTGGATGGCCCGAGTGACCGAGGCTCCGACCTCGCGCACGAAGAAGCGGTTGTCGCCCGTGCCCTGCAGGGCGCCTGCCTGTGCCACGAACACGCGCTTGACGGCCTCTGGCCGCTGCGCACCCACAAAGGCCATCATGGCGTGGGCGTTGTTGAAGGCGTAGTTGCCTGCATCCGCCATCGGCTCCCAACCATCAGCCACGGTCTGCCAACGCTCGCTGAGCGCGACGCCTCGAAGGTTCAGGCGCCACAGCAGCGCGCTGGCATCGACTAAGTCGAGGACGACCGGTGAACGCGACCCGTGGATGGGTCCGTCGAACAGCCGTAGGACCTCGTCGACCTCGCCCAGCTCCAGGTGATAGAGCGCCAAGTGCCACCAGATGTGCACCGCTAAGAAGTTGTCGATGGACCAGGCGTCCGAATCGCTTCGTAGACAGGCGATGCCCTCGCTCGGGCGGCCCTGCATCTCCATGACATGGGCGATCGCGTGCCAGGCCCAGGCATCATGGCGTTCCAACTCGACGGCGCGCCGCCCCGCGACCTCCGCACGCGCGTAGAGCCCGGTCTCTTCCAATCCGAATGAATGCATCCCGAGCAGCACGTGATAACCGGGCATGTCCGTCGACCAGGCGGGCAGCGCACGGGCGATGCGGTCACGGAGCAAACGGGTCGAGCCGGTATAGAAGTCCACCAGATGACCGGCCTGCAGCGCGAGGATATCGTGCGGATACTGGATCGCTATGTCTTCTAGGGTTCGTGAGGCAGTATGCCATTCACTATCCAACAGTTGCTGGACCGCGTTCAGATGGGCGCGTTCGCGTGCCGTGCTCGGCAGGTCTTGGGTCTTCGCCAGGTCGGCGTGGGCAATAGCGAAGCCGTCCGGTTCGGTCCCCAGCAAATGCAGGTAGGCATGGACGATCTGGGCCATCACGAACTCCGGACTCCGGCTTGTCGCCTGCTCAATGGTCGCGACCGGGTCGCCCCGATAACACTGGAACTCATGGAGCGCCTGCTGATAGAAATCGGCTGCGGTCGCATCGGCACCGCTCATCGGAAGGCCGAGGGCATCGTTTCTCGTCATCGTGATTTCTCCTCATCCGGGATCGTCTATGGGTTGATCCGCCGGTTTGGTCCGGCGTTGAGAAGAGCCTAGCCTGGCGCCGTCATTCGACCGTCAAATAAGCGTGAAAGATGGCGTAAAAACGGCGGAAGCCGGAGGCGGGTTGCTGCGGGCACGGGCACGGGCACGGGCGCGAGTGTCGGTGATCTGGGGGTCGCTCAAGAGCCATCGCCCGAGGATGCCCGGACCGCTCAGAAT